>DATKIS010000883.1:0-3980 GCA_035543975.1 Pyrinomonadaceae bacterium | reverse complement strand
ATCCCGCGCTACCACGCTGGGTTCTGTATCCGAATTGCATCTAACCTAATAATAAACTGCATCGTTCCAAGGCTTCAGCCAATGACAAATGAGAACTGTCAAATGATATATGGAAAATCTCTGCTCTCTCTTTCAGGCTCCAGAGCTCTAAGACTCGGAGATCGTCAGCCCCTCGCGTGAAAACTTCCAATCAAGAATCTCCACTCCCTCTTCGCCCAAAAGCGCCTGTTCGACATCCGCTTTTCGTCCTTCTGCACACAGAAAGGCGATGCACCCGCCACCGCCGGCGCCGCAGATTTTGGCTGCCAGGGCCCCATTGGCGTGGGCTGTTTCAACTAACCGATCCATTTGTGGCGTTGCCACACCCGGAGCTAGTCGCTTCCGCGTGGGGTAAGCGGCGCGCATTGTGTCGCTCAACTTTCCCCAGTCGTCGGCTAACAAAGCCTGGCGCACGTTAAGCGTGGAATCTCTAATGTCATCGAACAGTTCGAAGAGTTCCGGGTCACCGTCAATGTGTCGCTTGGTTATGTCCCAGTTGTTGGTGCCGGACAGTCGGGGTTCGCCGGTGTAACAGATCGCAACCCGGTCCTCGAGTTTTGCTTCGTCAATCTTCAGAAGTTCTCGCTCTATGCCGTCTGGACGGAAATGGACGCAGGAGGCGCCTCCGTAGAGGGCCGAATAATAATCCTGAAAGCCCGCCGGCACACGGATCACTGTGGTTTCAATATTCGCCGCGAGAGTTATGAACTTTCGTTGGTCGTAGCGATTCCCGACCAGCCGATTCAGGGCACCGATGCAGGCTATTGCCAGGGCGGAGGAGCCGCCCATTCCGGCGCCGGCGGGAGCCTGACTGTTGGCCGTCAAATGAAATCCGGTGGTTGGCTTGAAGAAGTGAACCAGCTTGGAAATGAGCTCCAAACGTTCCTCCCGAATCAGGTCTTCGAGGGCGGCGAGTTCAGTTTCAAAAGCTACTTTGCGGTCACGAGATTCAAGCACGATGCGCCCGTCGTCGCGGGTCTCAATGCGGCAGTGAGCGCGCAATGACGTCGCGAAATTCACAGTCGCGGCGCCGGGGTGAAAAAGATACAAAGGCCAGATATCGATAGTGCCACCGGCAAGATCGACGCGAGTGGGTGCGGAAGTTTCTATTATCAATCAGGTTATGAACTGCCTTTCAAAGATTATTGGTAAGCCTCAATTGTTCGAATCAAGTTTCACTTTCTTTCGGTTCCCTTGTTTCCTGGTTTTGCGGCGTTTGGCCCGCGGAAGTTTCCGCTGATGTTCAAGACGCGCTTGCTTGAAGGGAATGTGTTCGTGAAATTCCTGCTTTAAGTCCTGCAATTTCTCCTGCGCGGCGTGTTCCAACTCCTGCAGACGTTCGGGGTCGGCTTCTTCCACCTTCGAAGATAGCCAAAAGCGTTCGGCCAGATAAAAGCCGATGATACCGACCACCACGATTACCAGCAGCACTTTGCCTAAGCGCTGGAAGTCTCCCAGTAGTCCGATGACCGCGCCGCTAAAAAAATAACCGGCCCCGGCCAGAATTAACACCCACGAAAAACAGCTTGCCAGTGACAGTAGCATAAAGCGCAGGTAGGGCATGCGGCCCACCCCATAAAATATGCATGAGGCCCAGCGCAGTCCGTAGATGTACTTGGAAAGGAAGATGGAGAGGCCGCCAAATTTTTCGGTCAACCGTTCCATTCGCGGTTTGGCTGCCCGATAGAAGCGAATGTCGCGCACGCCCTTGCGAAACTCGCGACCTAAGAGGTAGGCGATGTTATCGCTGACGGCGCCACCCAGGGTGCCGGCCAGCAGCACCCAGGCAAAACTGTGATCACCGAAAAAGTAGCTATGGGCCAGGACCCCGGCAAGCAACAGGGTAATGTCCCCCTCAATCATGACGAGGATAAAAACAGCATAGATGCCGTATCGACCAAGGAGGTCGTAAAGAAAGTCGAGGTGCATGGTTAATAGGTGATCAGTTAGGCGAGAAAAAAATAGGACTTATTGGTCATATCGGTCCTATCTTCCTTGCCGCTCACTGCCCACTTTCTTCCAGCGGCGGCTTCACCACCAAAACGGGGCACGAGGCATGGCGCACAATCGCTTCGGCCGTTGACCCAAACAATATCCGACCCAATCCTGTCCGCCCGTGTGATGAAACGACGATCAGATCCACATTTCTTTCTTTTGCCACCCGCACGATCTCGGAAGCTGCTTCGCCGTGGGCGATCACTTCCTCGACCTCGAGACCGGCACACTCTTCACACTCGCCGATTTTCGGCAACTCACGTTCGGCTGAGTCCTCCAGCTGTTCCGAGATATCCGCGATTGGCAACGGCTCAGTCATGCCCGAGTAGCCCACAGCCGGAACCATTGGCTCGATCACGTGAACGCAAATTATCGACGCGCCAAACGAGCGTGCCAGCGACGCGGCATAGCGCAGCGCATAATTACCACAATCGCTGAAGTCTGTAGGCAGAAGAATTGTGCGGATCTGCATAGTTTGAGTTGAACTTTGAGCTTTGTACTTTGAGCTTCGATTTGTTGACCTCGATTGTGAGCCGCCAGGATCAAAGCTCAAAGTACAAAGTTCAAAAGGCGGATCCGGCGACTTAACTCCAGCGCGGGTGGTTATTCTACACGCAGGATGACTTGTTTGACAGCCCTACTACCCTCGATTATGCTTCGTTTGTTCGCAAAGTTTAGCCGTTGTAAGAAGGGTTTACGAACGGATGTCTGCTAAAGCCGAGTCGACTTTTATCGGGATCGATCTTTCCGGGCAGAGGCTCCGCGCGGCAACGGTCAGCAGTGAGGGCGTAATCGGAGAGCGGCGCGAAGCTGCGTTGCAACCTGACAACCTGGTTGCCCAGGTGGCCGACGTGGTAAACGATCTGCATCAGACTGCGGCCGGAGTCGTGGCTGTCGGAATCGCCATTCCCGGCCTGGTCAACCGCCAGAGCGACAAGGTAATTGCTTCCAGTTATCTTCCGGCGACGGTCCGGCACGATCTTCATGACGAAGTGATGGCCCAGACTGGCCTAAGAGTAGAACTCGAAAACGACGCCAACGCCGCAGCCTACGGTGAGTATAAGAGTGGGGCCGGCCGCGGCAGCCGGGATCTTTTTTACATCACGATTGGCGAAGGCATTGGTGGCGCGATCATTCTGGACGGCAAGCTCTGGACTGGCGCCTCCGGTCTCGCCGGCGAAGTCGGACATATTACGATCGACACTGAAGGCTCGGAGTGCCAGTGTGGAAACCTGGGCTGTTTGGAGACAGTGGCGTCAGCCCCAAACATTGTCAGGCGGGCCAAGGAACGCCTGCATCAGGATTCGACCTCGTCACTTTCAAAGCTGGCTTTGAATAAGAAATTTACTGCCGATGATTTGGCCCGGGAGGCGACGGAAGGCGACGACTTTGCCTTGATGATGCTCGAACGGACCGGGAAATACATCGGCACCGGCGTGGCGAGCGTGATTAACCTTTTGAATATCGAGCGAATCGTGCTGGGCGGCGGGGTGATGCAGGCAGGCGACCTGATCCTGAATCCAATTATTCAGGAGGCCAAACAGCGCGCGTTCCAACCCTGTTTTGAAGCTACGAAGATTATGGCAGCGACGTTGGGAACTGACGCAGCGACGATTGGCGCCGCGATGTTGGCCCGCGAAGCTGCGGCGAGTTGAGCAAGAAAAAAAGATTTACGGGCAAAGGGGAATGGGTAAAGGGTAAGGATTGACTCCCCCTTGACCGTTCCCCTTTTCCCTTCCTCGTGCGTCACAGTTTCGTGAAACCATTCTGGGACTTTAGTCGGCTTCCGGCCCGTAACGCGTTACTCAGGGTGAGGCAAAGTGCTGGTTTGGTGATTTGTTTGCCCTGGCCCAGCCTCTCCGGCAGAACTGAGCAATGGGGATGGACGAGCGTTGTGGACCTTATTCGCAAATGCGAACTTGAAAAAGTTTGATCATCTGACTAAA
>DATKIS010000882.1:0-4433 GCA_035543975.1 Pyrinomonadaceae bacterium | reverse complement strand
TTGGCTTTGCGACCGGTGACCTGCGCGGCAAACCCGTAGGTTGAAGACCAGTTGTAACTACCATCGACGTTGTTGCTGGGCACGCCGGGCGAGGCGAAGACGTCGTCTGCAGTGTTCAGCAGGCCGTCGGCGCCGGGATTTCTTGATTTGACTGAATCAACGGACCGCGCATCAGACCCTCCGGTAGTTGAAAAATGGCAGGAGCCACAGGCGACTGTGCGCGTGGACGACAGTTGTTCGTCCCAAAACAGGGTCTTCCCAAGAAACGCTTTGGCCGCCGTGATCGGATTGCCCGGCGGCACTGGTGGCGGATTCAATGGCGGCAAAGGCTGTGGCAAGGCGATAACATTCGCGCGGGTGCCCTCATCCGCCAAACTTAAATTACCAACCAGATTGCCATTTTCACCACGCACCCAAAAGAAATAGGTTTGTCCCGCAACTGCGCTGAAATCCGAGAACGAGCCTTCCGCCGTGGTTCCCACATTCGAGGCGGTTGCCGCATCGTTTGCGGTGTTGCGAAAGACTCGATATTGGATAGCGCCGCGAACCGCATCCCAGGAGAGCACCACTTTGGTGGAGTAATTGTTATCGGAGGCTGTGAAGCCGGTCGGCGCGTTCAGGCTGCTGGGTGCCGTCTGGCTTGCTACAACAAAACCCGGTAGAAACTCCTGACAAACCGGCAGAGAGATCGCCACGATGAACAGGACCAGCGCTGATAGTTTTAAAGTTCGCATGACCAACTCGACTTTCAGAACCAGGGTTAGTGATGTGACTAGGATAGATCTCAGGCTTTTGCACCAGCAGCGTGCAAACCTTCAGGCCTGGAATGGACTTTCGGGTTATTGTCTGGGTCGTCGCGGTGGTTCCGGCGGATGCTCTTCAGTGATGCGGTACTCGGCCGGCACGGTAAACATCGAGAGCGGTGGTTCTTCACGACTAATCCTGGTTAGCCGGTAGACATTCTCGCCGGCGAAGGGATCGTTGTGCTTGCTCAGGACCACTATCTTTAACTCAGGAGAAAACCAACGTTCGGAAACCACCTTGAGTGGACGATCATTTCCGATCCGACCGACGGGAATCGTTATCGTCGAGCGCGTTCCCTCGGCTTCAACACCCTCGATAGTCTGTTTGCCGAGTGACTCGACCTTCACGTCATCTGGTGGGCCCTGAAATTCAGGTGGCGGCGGACCAGCCGGCGGTGGCGGTCCTTCCCGAAATGGCATCTTGCGCGCGGAACGGTCCTGGACATCAAGCACGTAGTGAGCGCCGGCCACCGGGTCGTTAATAAAAATGACTTGTCTTGGTTCTCCCTCCATCGGTATGGGACCGAGGGCGCCAACTTTCTGTTCACGCCGGGTGCGGCCCTCGCCATTGCGGTAAACGACACCGTCAGACTTACGCGTGATCCGCGTGCCATCGGCGAGGGTTTGCGTATTCTCGGTGAAGAACTGGGCCGAATAAGGACTCCCCTTCACTACTCGATCGCCAAAGCGCATTTCTGAAGACAGGAAATCAGCCTGCGGGCCTCTCGGGCCGGCAGGTCGTTGGTCCCGCGGCGGTGGCCCTCCTGGCCCTGGGTGTGGATGACCGTCTCCTGGCCTTCCTCCGCCTGGTCCACCACCGGGCTGACCTGGCCCACCTCCGGGAGGACCTCCCCCAGGCCGTTGCGCAAACGCAGTTGGGCAGACAGCGAGGGTGATCATAACGAACAATGTGGTGGTGGTGAACCGTGGAAGTCTCATTTCATCTCCTGGTGTCCGACACACTTTAGTTTGTCGTTGGTTGAGTTAGTCGTTAGCCTTGCCTCAATTGCAAGCATCGACAAACTAAAGTGTGTCGGACATAAACTGAACTGAACACTCTAGAACCCTGCAAACGCCGCGGATTGCTATTCAACCAGGCGGATTGCCTGGGCCACGCCATCGTCGCCGATCACAACCTCTGCTTTTACTATCGAGCCCTTGCCCTCTAAATTTATCGGCAATCCGAGACTGGCGAGCGCTGACCGCGAAAGCTCAACCCGCACTATCGTTCCGCTATCGATTGCCGTGGACTTTGCCAGGTAGGTCAACGGCATATACTCGTTGGTATTCTGAGGCACCGTCTCATAAGCCGCTTTAGGGTCTCCCGCTTCGGGCCGCCTTAGTTTCAAAGGACGACGCTTAACCGCCGCCGACTTTGGCGCAATGCCGGGCTGGTCGTTGTCAGCATTGCTGCCGGTTCGGTCAATGGTAGTGTCCGGAGGAGGAGGCTGCTCGATGCGGCCTGCCCTGAAGTCATTAAGGAGTGGGGACGATGCTGGTCCCGATCCTGTCCTCCAGTTTGGCAGGACAACGGCCAGCAGTATGACTGCCGCCAGCGCCACTGCCGCTGCCGTCCACCAACGAAGCCTGCGGCCCGACGAAATGTCGACCACGGAATTGACCAATGGTGCCGCGGCTGTCTCGATACCGCCCGATCCTGTCTCCTGAAGCACTTTGAAAGCTGCCATCAGATTCTCTTTTATTCTGACGGGCGCTGCTTCGCTCTCTGCACTGGCAGCCAGGACCAATCCCGAACTAACGGTCCGGGCACTTGCAAGGTTCGCTGTGCAATCAGCGCAGAGAGCGATATGGGAGACGCCCGCGTCACGAACTGTAGCTTGCATTGGTTTGTAGTCCGCAAGCTCGTAAATAATTTTATCGAAGTCTTCGCAGTTCATATTGCTCGTTCTGCTTTAAGCTTGGTATCCAGGCCGGCCGGAAGCTGAAACATTCCCAACTTTCCTGCCAGCAGGGAGCGCGCGCGCGCCAGACGCGAACGCACGGTGCCGATGGGACAGTCAATAACCTCCGCGGCGTCTGCGTAGTTCATCTCCTGCAAGTAACAAAGAACAATCACTTCGCGAAAATGTGAAGGCAACGAAAGAACGGCTTGCCTGACCAAATCGACGGCTTCGTCGCGAGCCAGATCCATGAACGGGTCGTGGAGACTGAGTAATGGACTGTGCGTCGCTTCATCACTGTCGCCATCGGCCACCTCAAACGGAACCAGAGTTTTTTCCCGATCCAACAGTCTGAGCAGCCGGTGACGCGCCATTCCATAGAGATAAGATTTGACGCTACCGCGCGATTGCTGATAGTCCGAACGGTCTCGCATGAGCGAGAGAAATACTTCCTGAGTGACATCCTCAGCAATCGATTCCGAACCGGTCATCCGCAAGGCGTAGCGATAGATTCCGCCCTGCCGTCGATCGTAGAGCGCCTCGAATGCTTTAGCGTCGCCGCTAAGCATCAATTGCAGTAGATGTTCGTCGCTCGGAAGAGCCGCCACTTTTTCAAATATTCACGAATGAATTCGCATTCCGATAGCATTGGACGCGAGCGGGATGAATAGTTCCATCTTTTTTGAGGCAGGTCCTGGAATCTCGGTGCACCCTCTGTGGGCTGCTTCTCTTGCGTTTATGCCTTTCTGGTCATTTTCCACCAGAGAGAGACTGGCTGTCCGCGAAGCCTCAAGTTAGGGTAATACAGTTATTCCAGGCAAGCGGTTTTTAGAGACGAACCAAAGTGGCGCCAGGCCGCACTTAAGGGAGTTGACCCTTTCCGATTTTGCCTTTCAGGGAGTCGGTCTTAAGAGGGGGGACTGCAACTAAGCAGCCTTGAGAAATCTGCGTAACAAGAAGTCGAGTTCGTTGAAGTCAATCGGCTTGGGGAGAAACTCGTCAAAACCTACGCCCAGGGCCTGAACGCGGTGAGTTGAGGTGTCGTGAGCACTACAGGCGATTACTGGAACTTCCCGGATCCCCGGCACTTCACGCATCAGCCGGACAGCGCCGAACCCATCCATCACCGGCATCGATAAATCCATAATGATTAGATCCGGAACCTCGCTGGCGACGATTTTGACAGCATCCACGCCATTGTCGGCCACTAATACTTCGTATCCCATAGTACCCAGGATCGTGTTTAGAAGGTCTCGATTACATTCTTGGTCGTCGACCACCAGAATTACCGGACGGGCCTCCGTTTGGTCCATAGCTACCCTCCCTTTCCATTCTTAAAAGGAAGAACGCTCGTAGCTAAGAACTAAAGCGCGACACCTGCATACCGGGGGCATGTCTCGCGGTAGGATTAACGTGCGAACGGAACCTGATGACGAGTACCCTACGCTTCAATCAACTGGCAGTCAATATCCTATGTGCTCACGCGCACATTTAGGCTCGTGTTCTACACACTACTTGGAGTGCGGCGGCTTGACGCCGCTTTCGTCCGCGGCGGCTTGACGCCGCTTTCGTCCGCGGCGGCTTGACGCCGCTTTCGTCCGCGCCGGCTTGACGCCGCTTTCGTCCGCGGCGGCTTGACGCCGCTTTCGTTCGCGGCGGCTTGACGCCGCTTTCCTCCGCGCCGGCATTACTCTGCGCTAGCGGTGTCAAGCTGGAGGATAACAAAGCG
>DATKIS010000881.1:0-6066 GCA_035543975.1 Pyrinomonadaceae bacterium | reverse complement strand
CCCGGCCGCGCACATGCAGCTTGATGAAATAGTCGTCCGCCGCAATCCAGTTAACCTCCGATGCTTTGATAAAGATTACGCGACCATCCGTCTTGATCATGAACCTCTGAAGAAAACTCTGGCGAGCTTCCGGGCCCGGTTCGCCGCCGGCACGCTCGCCCAGCAAATTCAGCAGGCTGCGACTTATCTGGTTAATCTGTCTCAACTCGATATGATTCTTGGCCTGATGGAGAGCCTCTGCAAATCGTTTGTCGTTAAATGGTTTGAGCAGATAGTCGAGGGCGTGCACTTCAAATGCTCTCAAGGCGTATTGGTCGTAGGCTGTCACAAAAATGATCGCCGGAATGCGTCCGGGCTCAGTTTGCGCCAGGGTTTCAAAGCCATTGAGTCCGGGCATCTGGATGTCCAAAAACAGCAGGTCAGGCCGTTCCTTCTCGATGAACGCGACCGCTTCAAGTCCGTTGCTACACTCGCCAATAATCTCGACCTCAGGATCATCCTGAAGAAGGTCGCGAAGAGTGCGGCGCGCTAACGGCTCATCGTCAACGATCAGTGTGCGAATTGTCCTGGCCTTCGTGCTCATGATGTTTGAAACTGCATGAATAGCTGAACTGTCGCCCGCGTTCGGACTCCGACCACAGGCGTTTCGAGTAAAACCTTCAGGTTGCCGCGCTCGCAATCACAATCTAGAGATTGAACTCTAAGCGCCTGGAACCATTTGTTTCAGCCGCGGACCTGAAGGGAATTGCGACGAAAACTGTTAACCCACGAGCTACGCCATTGCGCAGTTCAAATCGATGCTCCGAGCCGTAAAGATGTTTGAGGCGCTCCCTGGTATTTACCAAACCAATGCCGTCGTGATTGGTGGCTTGCCAGTTTGAGGGCAGTCCTGGGCCATCATCCGAAACGGTGAGTAGCATCTGGCCGTTAGAAAGGGAACTTTTGATCACCAACCGACCGGGAGAGTCCTTAAGTGCGATGCCATGGCGAATTGCATTTTCAACCAGCGGCTGCAAAATCAAATTTGGTACCAGGGCGTCGAGGGTCTCAGGATCGATCTCTATCAGCACGGTTAGCCGGTCAGAGAAACGGACCTGCTGGATGTCCAGGTATAACTCGATAAACTTCACTTCGTCTTTGAGTTTGACTTCCTGCTCGTCGGCGCTTTCGAGGGCGTGACGCAGTAGGTCACTCAAGCCCGAAATCATATTCACGGCCGACTGCTTCTCGTTGCCACGTACCAGGCCGGCAATCGTGTGCAGAGTGTTGAAAAGGAAATGCGGATGCAATTGCATCTTGAGGGATTCGAGCTGTGCCTGAGCCAACTGGGCTTTCAAATGCGAAGCCTGCGACTCGCGTTCGCGGTAACGCTTGCGATAGTCGAAGGCATAGCCCATCCCAAACACAGCCCAGTAGACCAATACGTCAACGAGAAAGAAGTTTCTCAGTTCACCTTGAAACTGAACCAGGAAAGGATTGGTGTCACTCCAAACATCAAACGGCTCGATGATCATTCGCAGAGCGGTCGCGCAAGCCACGTGCAAGGTCGAAAGGGCCGCACAAGCAAACACGTGAACCAGCAAGCCTCTTAGCCTTGCCGGACCCTCGAGAGGTAGGCATCGTCCTAGACTAAGAATCAGTGGCGAGAGAAAGCCCCACGAATACCAGACGAGCAATTGCCAGAAAGCAATACGCCACCAGGAGTGATGCATATTGGGGTTATGCAGCATCTCGAAATAGATCTGATTGGCGTAGAGGAAACTGAAGAACGTCCAGAAGCCAAAGATGATCACCCACATCGGCCAGTTGACCCGGTGACTCCGAGTGGTCTCTGGTTCCGCCGGCTGGGTTCCTTGGATTTCGCTTCTCATTGGCTACTGCTGGAAGGGTATTAGCGGAGCTGGGTCTCGGGGACCGCTAATCAGTGAATGGCAGATGGGTGCAGCCAACCGGCAGATTCGCGGGCTGAAGCGTGAGAGGCTTCTCAAAGATACTCGGCCTTTGGTTTCTTTATTGAGACTTCGTGTAATTTCGTGGATCGGGTGGCGTCGCTGACCAAACAGAACGATCCACGGAATTACCCGAAATCAAGGCTAGAACGGGATGTCGTCGTCGGCAGGTTCCTGGTGCTCAGGAGCGCCGCCGGCTGCCGCAGCCCTCTCCATTGGTGGCTCTCCCTCGCCTCTACCACCCCCGATGAACTGCATGTCGGTCGCATGGACTTCGAGGGTGTGGCGGGGCTTCCCGTCGCGATCAGTCCACTCTTCTACCCGCAGTCTGCCTTCGATGTAGACCGGGCGGCCTTTGGTCAAATATTGTGAGGCGGTTTCTGCCTGGCGTCCCCACAGCGTTACGCGAAACCACGTCGTTTGGTCCTGCATCTCGCCGGTCTTGTCCTTCCGGCGCTCATTAGTAGCCATGCTGAAGCTGCACACTGGGGTTCCCTGTGGCGTGTAACGCAGTTCGGGATCGCGACCGAGATTTCCGACAAGAATGACTTTGTTGAACGACATGAAAGACCTCTCAAAGCAATGAAATTGGGGAACTCGCGGCCAATCCTACGCGCAGGCAAAGGGGCGGTCAAGCGTGACTGTTCTCAGGTGGGATGCCGCGTTGAAGCAAAAACCGTGGTATCGCGTTTAGCTCTCAGTTTCTGATAGACTACGGCCGAATTGATTCGAATTTGACTACGTGTTGGGCAATGTAAAGCAAACTGTTAGTTTGCGTTGTCAGAGCAACAGACAGCTCGGAGTGAGCGCAGCCTGACACTAGTTGCTGAACCACAGTCCGCAAACTAACAGTTTGCTTTACGCTATATGAACTCCAGGGTCTACATCGAAACCTTTGGCTGCCAGATGAACGTGGCAGACACCGAACGCGCCGCTACCGGGCTGCGAAAAGCGGGCTATGACCTGACGTCTTCGGCTGCGAACGCGGATGTTGTCCTTTTCAACACGTGTTCTGTCAGAGAGCGAGCGGAAGCGAAAGTTCTCCGGCGCATTGGCGAAGTGCGCAAACTTTCAAATCCGACTACGCACAAGCGACCGATCATCGGTGTCATGGGTTGCGTCGCCCAGTTGGAAGGACACGCGATTTTCGACAAGACCCCGGCTGTGGATTTGATCGTCGGCACGCAGGCGACCGACCGCCTCCCGGCGTTGATCGCGCGCGCGCGAGGCGGGGAAGCAGCAGTAATCGATTTGGATGAACGACGAGAAGGCGAAGTTTGGGATGTTTCGCCGGCTGAACGCCGTTCTCCTTACGTCGCTTTTGTTCCCATTATCGAAGGATGTAATAAGTTTTGTTCGTTCTGCATTGTTCCTTATTCGCGTGGGCGCGAGAAAAGTCGCGGTGCGGCGGAAATCGTTTCCGAGGTCTTGAGGCTTCGCTCTCTCGGTTATAAAGAAGTTCATCTAATCGGTCAGAACGTTAACAGCTACCGCCCGAGGTCACTGGATGGTCTGGAGCGTTATGCCGGCGCTACCCATTTCTCGCGTTTGCTACGGGCGGTGGCCGATACCGGAATGGAACGAATCAAGTTTACAACTTCGTTTCCTAGAGACTTCCATCCTGATATAGTGTCGGCGCTCGAGGAGCATCCAAATCTTTGCGACTGGGTTCACTTGCCGGTTCAGTCCGGCAGCGACCGCATACTGAAATCGATGCGGCGTGGGCACAACTCCGAAGATTACCTGCGGCGAGTGGAGGGCATTAAGACGTCTAAACGCAGGTTGGCTTTGACCAGCGACATCATCGTCGGATTTCCCGGGGAGACTGAGGACGATTTTGCAGCGACAATGCGGTTGGTTGAAGCCTGCGAATACGATGCGCTCTACATTTTCAAGTACTCGAAGCGAATGGGAACGCCGGCTGCTCAACTCGATGATCTCGTCCCGGAAGTTGAGAAAACGGCCCGCTTTATGGCGCTTGAAGAATTGCAAACCGCCGTCCAGAAACGAATCTACGATGGATACGTGGGCCGCCAGGTGAGTGTATTGGTTGAAAGGGAGAGCCTCAGGTCTAACGAAGACATGGCTGGTCACTCAACTTGCCATAAGGTCGTGAACTTTAGGGCGGACAAAACGTTGCCGGGCGATATTGTCGACGTCGTTATTACCAAAGGGAATCCGAATAGTCTGTATGGGGAATTATCGCGTAACGCAAACTGGTAGTTTGCGGGCTCTGGATTTCATAGTGGGGTAGGCTGTGGAGTTGCCGACGCACGTAGTCTACTTAGGGGGTGCGGCGAGCTGATCGAGGGCCAGGAACGAGGTGGAGCATTATGGAGATTGAAGTAAAAATCAGAGCGCTGATGATGGATCCGAATAGTGGGACCCCCATCATAATCTTGAAAGACGTCGACAGCGATACGATGTTGCCGATCTGGGTTGGCGCCTATGAAGCCAACGCCATAGCTCTCGAGATTGAGAAGATTGCGCCTCCTCGTCCGATGACTCACGATCTCCTGCGAAACCTGATTATTGAACTGGGAATCCAGGTAGAGAGGGTCGTAGTAACCAGTTTGCGCGATAATACGTTTTTCGCCGTGATTGAGATGCGGATGAGCGATGGTGCCCGCATGGTGCTGGATTCAAGGCCTTCCGATGCAATTGCCCTGGCACTGCGTGCCGATTGTCCCATCTATGTCGATGCGGAAGTGATTAAAGCCTCGCGAAATACGGTGCCTAACGAAGAAGAGGGCGGGGAAGAGGCATCGTCGCTGGGAGAAGAGGAATGGCCCGATGTCATCGGCGAAGCAGGAGACCTGCCAATGTAGTTAGCGTCAAGCGTGTATTTTGTTTTTTCTCAACCGCGTTCTTCCTTAAACCTCGGCGTTCTCTGCGTCTTGGCGGTTAATAGCAACTGACTTACAAACCAGTGTCGATGTGTAGTTAATGATAATTGCGATCGCAAATCAAAAAGGTGGCGTGGGAAAAACCACCACCGCCATCAATTTGGCTGCAGCATTCGCCAGACTCGGCAAACGTGTCCTTCTCCTCGACCTGGATCCCCAAGCCAACAGCTCAATCTCCTTTCTGGATCCACAAACCATCGAACGCTCAGCCTACGAGCTGATGACCGATGGGCTGGCGCCGGTGGAACAGGCAGTCTATCGAACGCCAGTCGAGGGCCTGGACCTGATCCCGGCCAGAATCAATCTGGCGAAGCTGGAGGCCAAGCTCATTGGGGACTTCGATGCTCCCTTTCGACTCAAGGACCGTTTAGCTCCGTTTCGTGATCAGTATTCGGTGATCGTTATCGATACCCCGCCCACTCTGGGACTGATAACCGTCAACGCGCTGGTAGCGGCGACCCATGTGCTGGTTCCAATTCAATCATCGTACTTTGCTCTCGAAGGCACCGACGATTTGCTCGAGACCATTGAGAAGGTCAAGGCTCGTCCAAACCCCGGCCTTGAATTGCTGGGAGTTCTGGTAACCCTGCACGACAAACGAACCACACTCGCGCGTGAAGTTCACGAGCAAATCAAGAAAGTTTTCGGGCCGAAACTGTTCGACACTGTCATCACCAAGAGCGTCAGACTTGAGGAATCGCCCGCCTACAAGGAGTCGATATTTAGTTTTGCTCCAAACTCGTCCGGCGCGATCGAATACGGAAATTTATGTAACGAGGTAATTAGCCGTGTCTAAAAGGGGACTGCCCACAGGACTTCAAATGCGCCACGACGCCCACTATGTGGAGGAGTTGTCGCAGCATCAGCCCGCCGCCGTGGGACGAATGATCGACCTCGACAAGATCGATCCCAATCCGGAGCAACCGCGGACAGAGTTTGGAGACTTAACCGAACTTACGGCCTCGATTGCCGAGAAAGGTGTCCTGGAACCTTTGTTGGTTAAGCCATCACGTGCTACCGGCCGTTGGATGATTATCGCGGGCGAGCGCCGGTTCCGAGCCGCGCGCGCTGCCGGTTTGACTGAACTGCCATGCGTCGAAATGGATATCGACGCCGGCGCGGTGGCTGAGATTGCGCTGATAGAGAACATGCAGCGCAAGGATTTGACGGTTTGGGAAGAGGCAGATGGTTTGTTGGCGCTGTGCGAGCGA
>DATKIS010000880.1:0-2531 GCA_035543975.1 Pyrinomonadaceae bacterium | reverse complement strand
CATTTCCTATTTGACGTGGGGCGAAACCTCCACACGCGACTTTGGGTTTTACGGACTACCTGACAGAGCGGCCGCTGTTTCGTCCTCACGTCCAACGACTTGTTTGGCGGCGGCACGAGTGGAAACCTATTCAATCCCTTTTTTCTTCATCCATTCTCTTTGTTTTCGTTCAATCGCGACCTCGTATTTGGTTGACCCCTCAAGCGCTCTCACTACCGCTTTGTCATTCAACATAAAATCAGCGTAGCGAGGAATCTCTCGCTCATCCAAGCCGTCCAGGATTGCGATTGCTAAGGCGTTGTTCCACCCTGCGAGATATTGCTGCAACTGTGCACCGAAATTGGCGGTCGCCAAACGTGGAGAGCCGATATAGCCCAGCCAATTCGGCGCTCTCGCTGTTTGGAATAATTCAGGCAGAGTGTTCACGCTAAACGGCGGAAGTGTACGGTAGATAGGATTAACAAGTTCTGGACGCAGAAACATTAACCGGCTGGTTTCCTCCAATCCGGCATGAACATCAAGCGAACCGTTCTCTTTGACTTCCGCCGCCGATGGGCGCGGATAAGATCGTGTCAGCTTTAGTTTAGACAGTTGTTCCGGGTTGGGTTCCAGTCCGTGTAAATTAACCATCCTGCCACCATATGTATCGCGGAAGTAATCGCCGGCCTGGTCTAACATTTGATTGTGGAATGGCGAGCCGTGACCGTGCATCACGAAAATCCGGCGAAATCCCTGCTCTCCTAGTTCGGTAGCTAAATCCATAAAGACGGCTCGAAGCGTCGTCCGGCGAAGGGAATAAGTACCGGGGAAAACATATTTCCCGCCGATCTCGTTCCCACCGGCGTGACCAAGCGGGATTATCGGAAAGACAAGCACAGCCCAACCCGGACGCTCAACAATTGCCTCCGCCAGCCGTTCGGTCAGCCACTCGTTCGAGTAGCCGTCAGTGAACGAAGGTAGATGCGGTCCATGCTCTTCAAGCACACCGCCGGGAAGGATGACGACAGTTTTTTGTTTGTCGAGGGCGCGAATCTGTTCGGTGTTCATCTGCGCTACGCGATATATTTGAGCGTTTGCCACACCCCACAAAAGCGTAGCAAGAACGGAAATCATCAATATTCGTTTCACCATCTTTGTTCTCGTTTGGTTGTGAACGAAGCCCGTTGATAAGATCACGCGAGCTTATTTTGTGAGTGGTTGTGCGAGTATCCATTCCAATACAACGTCGCGTCCGGATGGATAGCTGTCCCAGGACGGCTCGATTATCTTATCGGGCATTACCCCAGGCGTGTCTGTGTCTTGAGACTTGTAATACCTGGTCGAATAAGAAACTTCTAAATCTGAGTTCGGCAACCGAAACTCATCATTCTCAGAATAGCTGTTTGGTCTCCCACCGGTCGGCTCGCCGACGAGAACGGCGTTCAATTCTTTACGGAAATCAAGAGCGTTGACCATCGCGGCAGATTGCGTGGCGCCTCCGGTGATCAGGTAAACGCTTCCGCGAGATCGAAAAGCCTCACGCTTCTTTAAGCCCGATAGCAAGCAACGTCCTTTGTTAAGATCGCCGCCAGTGTTTTGGCGCACGTCAACCACCAGTCGTTTCGGCGGAGAAGCGTCAATGAGTTTCAGTAAATCGTCGGCGATTCGCTTGAAAGTGTTGGTTTCGGGATAGCCTCTCAGAATGACATACAACGTTTGCGACTCCGGCAGCGGGCTGAACCAAAACAGCTCGCCCTGCCGCTGACGATAGCGCGGAACATCTTTCAAAGTCGAAAGCCATTCGCCGAGCCAACACAAATTGTGTGGCGGCTTCCTCCTTCGTCAGTCGCCCCACTCGCACCACGCCCCACACTAATTCTTATTCGTGCGGCGGCGTGAGGCGAGAGCGCTGGTCAAGCGTCAACTGCGGTACGCCGCCTCGATTGCAGCGATGTCGATCTTTTTCATCTGCATCATCGCATCGAACGCTCGCTTGGCGGCAGCAGGGTCGGGATCGGTGACCGCTTTCGTAAGAGAAATCGGCGTAATCTGCCAGGACAATCCCCATTTGTCCTTGCACCAGCCGCAGGCGCTCTCCTGGCCTCCGTTGCCGACGATTGCGTTCCAGTAACGATCCGTTTCGGCTTGGTCGGCCGTCGCGACCTGAAACGAGAATGCTTCGTTATGCTTGAACGTGGGTCCGCCATTGAGCCCGAGGCAGGGAATTCCGATCACCGTAAACTCGACCGTTAACACGTCCCCTTTCTTCCCGGACGGAAAGTCTCCTGGGGCGTGGTGCACCGCGCCGACAGATGAATCGGGAAAGGTCTCGGCGTAAAAACGCGCCGCATCCTCGGCGTCGCCATCGTACCAAAGGCAAATCGTGTTCTTAGCTGGTTTCACCATCTCACTCCTCCATTGTTATGAGCCACCGAAGCGGGCTAACGCCCGAATCAACGGGTGCGACGAACCGCCGATAAAGCCAAGTCTCGCATGGAAGCAACGCTTTTCGCGCTTCGGTTGCATGAGTTGTTAGGCTCGTTATACCTCAT
>DATKIS010000879.1:0-5757 GCA_035543975.1 Pyrinomonadaceae bacterium | reverse complement strand
GGCCAACGGCATCGAGGGTCCGTCAAAGATCAACAATCTCAACATAAATCTCTTCACCACGGTCTCGCCCACGAAACTGAATGAGGCCCACTTCTCCTACACCCGCGAAGTGAGACCGCGCTCGGCCATCCCGTCTAATATTCCCGCGGATACCGGCGCGGGTGGCGGCTTCAACCCAAACGAACTTTCCTTCCGCTTTGGCAATCCATTTTTCCTCCAGCCAAACGTCGACGAATTGATTTGGCGAACCGATGCCAAGAACAATTTTTCGGTCATTTCCGGAAACCACACCGTTAAGGTAGGCGGCGAATGGGTACACACTCGGAACATCCAGGTATTCCGCGGGTTCTTCACCGGAAGATATCTTTTCAATACCGTAAGCGGATTCCTCCGATACGCTTCGCCGGCTTCACTGGGTGCCGGGTTTGGACCTAATGCCGGCCAGTGTACTAATGGCGCATGGACCAGTTTGACTGCGCCTACCTGCACCGGCGCGAGCACTCCGCTGCTACTTTTCCTGCAAGGCGCCGGCCCCAGTGGACCAGCGACCGATGCCGCCGGAGCATCCGACATTAAGAATGAGGACTACGCGCTCTTCGCGCAGGACAAGTGGCAGGTCAGGCCAAACGTTACGCTCAGTTATGGCCTACGTTGGGAGGCGCAGATTTTTCCGGAGGTGACGGTTCCTCCGGCACAATCGGCCTACGGGTTTGCTTTGAACGATCCCCGCTTCCCCTCTGACGGCACGCTGCACAGTCCCAAGAAACAGTTTCAACCGCGGGTTGGCTTTGCCTGGGATATTTCCAAGAAAGGTAAGTCCGTTCTGCGCGGAAGCTACGGTATTTATTACGCGCGTCAGAACATGTTGTCGCAGGTGGGATCGATCACCACCAATGGCGTGCAACAACAGACTATCGCCGGCGGACTATTTGCGAACCCGACCGTGCGGCCAACCTGGCCCGGGCTAGTCACCCCGACGGCTAGTTCCTGCGGCACCAATCCATTCCCGTGCTTCAGCGGTGTCCGGGTGTTCAGCAAGGACTACGCTAACCCGCGTATCTATACGACGAACCTGCAATTTGAGCAGCAGGTCGCCAACGACCTTTCGCTGTATTTTGATTTCACCCACGCGCACGGAGTTCATCTGACGCGCTTCTTGAATTACGGCCGGTTGGGTATCTTCGCGCCCAACCTCGGCGATGTCTTCGTTGCCGCCGCGCTCGGCAAGTCGCTGTATAACGGCTTTACCGTGGGCATGAGGAAGCGTTTTAGTAAGGGCTATCAGTTGGAGTGGAACTACGTTCTCGCGAAAGACAAAGACGACGACTCAAATGAACGCGACCCATTCACGGATCGGGCCTTCGACCTGAATAATCTGAGCCTGGATTATGCCTTGTCTGATCGCGACATCCGGCACAAGTTTAACTTCATCACGTTTGCCGAATTACCGTGGGGGCTGGAAGGTAATTTCCGCGTGCAGGCGCGTTCAGCGCAACCCATCACCCCGGGTGCCCGAACGGCGACCAACCGAAATACCGCCCGAAAGGACAATAAGTACTTCTCGTTTGATTGGCGTCTGCAGCGTCCGTTCAAGTTTGGCGAACGCTATGCCTTAATCCCAATCGTCGAGATGTTTAATACCTTCAACAACGCAAATAATATCAATCCGCTTAGTACGGTGGCGTTGTTCAATTTTGATGGATTCCTGCGACAGGGCGTTGGGGATCCGCGGCAATTGCAGTTAGCCGTGAAGTTTACTTTCTGACCAGACTGTAGGAGCGGATTCAGACGGCTGAAAAGCCAGGGCCGATCCACGGAAGCACCCGAAGCGTCTTGTTAGTGGTTTCGGGTGATTTCGTGGATCGTCCGGTTAGAATCTGGAATGCGGCCCGCCTTAGTGAGTTGTGACATAGTCAGTAATCAAGTGCGCAGTTTCTTCCGGTGACCTGCTGCTGGTATCCAGAGATATTCCATTGGGAAGTTTGGGGAATTGAAAGACGCCCGCGTCCCGTAGTGAGCGATACTGGTCTACCGAAGCCAACTTGCCAAACTGTTTTCGAGAAGCATTCTCGATGCGTCGCTCGAGTTCCGCTTCAGTGCAAGTCAACTCGACGAAGATAGTCTTTCCCCCAGCCGACTCCACCGCCTCAGTCGCATCCTGGATGAAGCGCTCGCGAACGGTCTGCTCCGGAGCAAACGTAAATATCAGAGAAACGTTCTGCCCGGCCGCCGCGCTAAACGCCGCCAGCCAAATCTTTTCCCTCAGTAGGATGAAGGGCTCGGTACCGAAATCGAAGAGCGAACCCGCCAGGTCTACTGTCAGATGGTTGTGAAATAGCCGCCACCCAGTGAGTCTGGCTACTTCGCGTGCGACAGTCAGTTTTCCCACTGCCGGTGCGCCGTGAAGAAAGAGCAGTCTCATTTGATCCATGCCGACCTCCAACAATCATTCGAGCTTGCAAATAATATATAACGCCGGCCGGAATTGGTGGAGTCAGTCCTTGATTTGCCAGTGGATCGGTTCGTTAGGGGTTGCTAAACACCGGCATCCGTGTCATCTCGCGTTCAGATGACATTCAGATAGACATTCCGAACCCTCTGGGCTATATTTCGGCTTCTCCAAAACGTCAATTCCACGGGGCAAATTCTCAAATGGGCCTGCTAAATTTTCTACCGAAAGAGGAACAATATTTTGCCCTCTTTATCCAGATGACCGTCTACATTTCCGATGCTGCCCGCGAACTGAAGGAGATGTTGGCTGACAAAAACAACGACTACCAGGTTTACGCCCAGCGCATTAAGGGGCTGGAGCATGCCTGTGACGACCTAACCCACAGCATTTCAACCCGGCTCAACAAGTCTTTTATTACGCCTTTCGACCGCGAAGACATTTACACGATGTCAGCCGCGCTCGATGACATTGTCGATCTGATCGACGATGCGGCCATGGCGATCATCATCTTCGACGTTAAGGAGATCAAAGACTACGCGCAGGATTTTGCCTCGGTCATCGTGCAGATGGCTGAACAACTCAAGGAGATCGTCTCAACCCTGCAAAAGCCCAAAAATATTACCCAGCGCCTGGTAGAGATTCACCGGCTGGAGAACGAAGGCGACGATATTTACCACGCCGCCATTGCCGAGCTCTTTCGTGAAGAGCCCGATGCTTTAACGGTGCTGAAGTGGAAGGAAGTCTACGAAAAACTCGAAGCTGCCGTAGACCGCTGCGAAAACGTGGCGAATATCATCGAGAGCGTGATCATCAAACATACCTAGGAAGTCAGCTTGTTCGTGGTCAGTCGTCCGTAACGTATCTGTTCCCGCAAGACGTTCGTTCCGGACGTCCGGCCAGCGTGACAACTGACAACGAACTACAGACTACTGACCAAATCATGACAGCCACGTTTGCCTTTGTCGTCGTCCTAATTATCCTCGCGCTCATCTTCGATTACATCAACGGCTTTCACGATGCCGCCAACTCAATTGCGACGATAGTCTCTACCCGCGTGCTTTCACCCGGGATGGCCGTGCTCTGGGCCGCGTTCTTCAACTTCATTGCTTTCGCAGTTTTTGGTACGCGCGTCGCCAAGGCGATTGGCGACGGAGTCCGCATGGACCTCATCGATCCTGAGGTACGGCTCTACGTCTTGATGTGCGCACTGCTGGGCGCGATCATTTGGAACCTGATTACGTGGTACCTGGGATTGCCAACCTCCAGTTCGCATGCTTTGCTCGGGGGCTACGCCGGTGCGGGGATTGCGGCTTTTGGCGGAGTTAGCGGACTGTTGAAAACCGACGTCTGGATCCGTACGCTCACATTTATCGTTTTGTCTCCGCTGGTCGGTATGTTGCTCGGCTTCACTATGATGGTGGCGGTTCACTGGATTTTCCGGCGCATGACGCCTAAACGCGTGGACGGCTTTTTTCGCAAGGGACAGCTTTTTTCCGCGGCTGCCTTCTCTTTGGGTCATGGCGGTAACGACGCCCAAAAGACTATGGGCATCATCACCGCCGTACTCACCGCCGGAGGTATCGCCGGACTGGCTTACGGACCAAAGGGCACGCTTCCTCCAATTCCGCTCTGGGTAGTCTTAAGTGCACATGCGGCAATCGCCATGGGTACGCTTTCAGGTGGCTGGCGCATCGTGCATACGATGGGCTCCAAGATTACTAAACTCAAACCCATTGGCGGGTTCTGTGCGGAAACCGGCGCCGCCCTAACCCTGGCTTATGTAACCCTCACAGGCACCCCGGTCTCGACTACTCATACCATCACCGGCGCCATCGTCGGCGTGGGCGCCACTCGCCGGTTGTCCGCAGTCAAATGGGGTGTTGCCGGTCGGATACTGTGGGCCTGGATCCTAACGATTCCCGCCGCCGCGACCATTGCCGCACTTTCATTCTGGTTGGTGCGGTTTATCCACCAATTGGCAAGTTAGATAGGTCCCAAGCGCTCGGTGGCTAGTTCGATTGGGACAGGTTGCGGCGATACCGAACTAAAACACCAAACACAAATACTGAATCGAGAGCAGTAGCGACGGGTCGTAGCTACCAGGGGTCCACCTGTCAGTGGATCCGAACCGGAGAGTGGTGGTTATGACGAAACTTGAATCCAACGCTCGGCAGAGCCGGTCGCTACCGCTCCCGGTTCTGTATTAGTCGACCCAGGAGTCTCGGGACTAAACTACACATCTGACGCAATTCGAAAGAGACTGGCGGGGCGCCAGCCTTCCCGGGAGAAACAAGTTGGATGGGACATAGTCATGACAGCGGGACAGCCCTCACCGGACGTCGCTTGTCGCTTTCCATCGTCATCACTCTGACCTTTGTCGTGGTTGAGGGAGTGGCCGGCTATTTTGCCCACTCGCTATCACTCCTGTCGGATGCGGGCCACAATTTCGCTGACGCCCTCGCCTTGATCTTCTCCTGGTACGGTCTGCGGATCGCGCGCCGGCCATCCACTGCCCAACGCACCTTTGGCTATCACCGCGTCGGTATCCTCGCCGCCCTGGTCAACGCGGTTTCCCTCGTGGTCATGTCGCTGTTTATCTTTTGGGAAGCGGCCGTGCGGTTTCGTCATCCCGAGCCGGTTGAGAGTACCCCGATGATCGTGGTGGCGCTGATTGCAGTTCTGATGAACACGCTGATCAGTGTTTGGCTCAAAGGCGCGGCGAAGCATGATTTGAATGTGCGGAGTGCATACCTGCACATGGTAGGCGACGCTGTTTCAGCCGCCGGCGTCGTGGTCGCCGGATTCATCATTGCTTTCACCGGCGCCTCCATCGCTGACCCGGTGGTTTCTATTCTGATTGGCTTGATGATTCTGTGGAGTTCATGGGGCATCCTCAAAGAGTCGGTCAATGTGCTGCTCGAGGGAATTCCCAAAGGTGTCGACATGGCGAAAGTCGAGGAGACAATCGGCGGCGTGCATGGTGTGTTGGCGGTGCATGATCTACACGTGTGGACGGTTGGGTCGGGGATGATCTGTTGTAGTTGTCACATCATGGTAGACGAGCAGAGTGTGCGCAGTGGAGAAAACGTGCTCCGCGCAGTGACGCATGAGCTGGAGCATAACTTTGGGATTGCCCACACCACGATTCAGGTGGAAGTAGAAGGTTGCGACCCCAATGACATGTACTGTCTGACGCGAAAGGCCGGAGCAGCTGTTGGGCAGCATCGCCATTCATGATTCCCAATCCCTGCTAACTTATCGTTAGCGAGGAACCGTCGTCAGCGGGGTCCGTTTACATATGTAAG
>DATKIS010000878.1:0-2305 GCA_035543975.1 Pyrinomonadaceae bacterium | reverse complement strand
AGCGGTCAGCGGTCAGCGGTCAGCGGTGAAAATAATTAATGCTGAAAGCGTTGGCAAATTCAAGCCTAGCTTTCGCTTTAGCAAACCACGGGTGAACATCCGGAAATCTTCGACATCCAACGCTTCAATCATCTGCCCTGGCGCCGGCGATTACTTCCTTCACCGCATCCGAGCTAAGAAAAGTCTCGCGCAATTGCTCATCATCAACGCTGTCAGCGCAGGCTCTAATAATCTCCGCTGCTTTGGTGAACGCTGATTGCGCTGCCGTGTGATTGCCGCCCTCAGCTTGCAGGCGGCCCAGGTCGGCGTAAGTTCTCCACTCGATCAGCGGCGCCGGATAGCGTTTCAGTTCATTAAGCGCCGCTTCAAACTCAACCGCAGCGGTGGCCTCGTCTCCGCCGGCAATTGCGATCTGGGCCCTGAGCCGGTGGGCTTCGGCTATGTACTTATGGACCTCGTATTCTTCAGCCGTATCAAGCAAGCGCTCGGCGAATTCACCGGCCTTCTTCAGGTCGCCCTGCCGTAGCCAGTGCCATGCGGTGGCTGCTTCAAGCCGAATGCTGTAGCGCCAGCGAAACCAGGCGTCTCGCTCAAAGATTTGATGAGTGTCACGAAACGCGGAAATCGTTTCCTCAGTCTTCCCTTCGTAGATATGGTCGATGCCGAGGTTGATTAAGGAATTGGCCTCTGCCTCCAGCACGTGATACTGACGGGCTATTTCCAATCCTTCCTGATCATATTTGAGTGCGCCGGCGAAATCCTGCAGTTCGCGGTGCATCCAGCCAATACAATTCGGCATGCGCGGATACCAGAAACGATCACCGTTGCGCCCAGCCATCAGGATGCCTTCTTCGAGGATACCGATCGCTTCCGACATTTGTCCGAGATTTCCCTTCGAGAGGCCCAGGAAAAACATCGACGTCAAAAACAGGAAGCCGTCACGCAAACGGGAAGCGAGTTGCCGGGCTTCCTGTTCACATTCGACGGCCCGCTCGTATTCAGTCTGGAAGAAGTATAAACAACCGCGCCAGGCCAATCCCGACAACAACGCTGGTTGATGATTGATGGCGCGAGCGCTCTTGATGACATCATCAAGAATGGGGCGGGCGAGTCTCAGTTCGCCGTAACACAAGTGCTTCAAACTCATCAGGCACATTGTGTCCAGACGAAGGGCCTCGCTACCGGCGCTCTTGGCTGCGGCGAGGGCTTCGTCAGCTCGGGCCTCCATCTCTTCAACGCGATGCGAAAAGAACAAGGTAGACGCCAGAGCGTTGAGCGTTGCGGCTTTCTTCTCCGGTGAATCAGAAACCTCCTGATGTTTGAGCATCCTTACGTAGTCCGCGGCGGATTCGTCGAAGCGGCTGAGCGCCATATAGGTCGCGCCTCGTTTACTATGGAGCGCCACCATCGTTTCCGTCTGGGACTCTTCCGGCAGCTTCTCCGCCAAACCGAGCGCGCGGGTGTAATGATCGGCAGCTTCGGCGTTGCCATAGAGAGCAGTGGCGTTGTCGCCGGCCTGGATCAAGGCTTCCACCGCGCGCGGGAAGTCGCGCCCGCGTTCGAAATGAAGGGCGAGTTGGGCGGCGATCTGCGGAGCACGTTTGCCGTAGTGACGCGCCAATTGTTCGCCAGCCTGGCGGTGGAGCATGATTCTTCGCTTGGCGACCAGGTCGCCGTAAAGAAAATTTTCGTAGAGCGCGTGAGCGAAGCGGTATCGAGTGGCGAGGGACCCGTCAGGTAACTCTTCCTCGCCGCGGGTCACAATCAAACGATGAGTTCTCTCGATGCGGGCCAGCAACTCCTCCAGATCGACTTCCTCGATACCGAGCAGATCGGCCACCACGGTAGAAAGAAACTCCTGCCCTTCGACACTGGCGTATTGCAAAGCCCGTCGCTCGTCTTCCGCGAGCGAATCCATCTTCTTGCTAATCATACTGCGCACGCTTTCCGGCGCTTCGAGTTCCATCTCGGAGAGCGGCCGGCTCAACGTCCAGTGTTCATTCATCTTTGCAATGTCGCCTCGCTCCTGCATGTACTGCAGAAGATTGGTGGCAAACAAAGGGTGTCCTTCTGTCTTTTCGTGGATGTGGGCGGCAAACTCAGCCGGGAATTTGTGTGGCGCAAAGGTCGCGTTCAGGTAGTCCTGAATGTGGAGAGGACTGAGCGAATCGAGCGCAACCTCGTCGCACAACTTGTGGGTCAGCATCTCAGCTTTGTAACTCTTGAGCGGGTGGTTGCTTCGTTCGATGTCTTCCGGCCGCAACGTGCCCGCAATCAGCAACCGTTGGTGACTGATGCGCTGGCT
>DATKIS010000877.1:0-16050 GCA_035543975.1 Pyrinomonadaceae bacterium | reverse complement strand
GTTGCCGACGACGATCCGGCAATTTTGCGTTTGGTAACTGCTATTCTGGAAAAAGAAAACTACGGGGTGGTCGCCGCCCGGGATGGACGAGAGGCCTACAAAATTCTGCAGGGCGATCAGCACTTCACCGCCGCAATCTTTGACGTAGTAATGCCGCACATCTCTGGACCGGAGCTCGTGCGCTTCATGAAAACCGAGAAGCGGCTAATGAAGATCCCGGTGATGATGATGACAGCGGAACAAGATCCTAAACTCTCGTCCGACAGTTTTTCCGCCGGCGCGGTAGTCTTCTTGCCGAAGCCTTTTACCACAGCGCAATTGCACATAATGCTGCAAATGCTCATTGGCAAAGCCAGCAATTAACCTGATGTTCCAGTCCGTCTTCACTACTTCGAACAGACGTAAATCCCCATGGCGTTTTCTGTTTGGATTGGTCGTCTTGGGCCTGGTAGGCTTCACCGTTCCCGTAGCCAATGCTGTTCCCAGTCAGAAGCAGGCTCGCGCCGCAATCGCGCGAATGCCGGGTTTTGAATTGGCCGGTAGTGCGCTACGGATAAAGTCGGTTTCAGCCACGAGCGCAGTGGCAGCTGAAGTCACCGCTGATCTTCAAGCGATATTCAGGTTTGAGAAGGACAAAGAGGGGAGCTGGCGTGTTGCCCAAGTTAGGACTCGTCCCGACTATTGGGAAGATATTACTCTCGTCGCGATGGCGCTGGGGAGCGCCGCAATTCCAGGAGATTGCACTGCCCTCGACCCCCCAATCAAAAACCCGTTAGCGACCGACCCCAGCGTGAAGCGTGCGCGCTGTTTGCTGGGAAGTCTGTTAAGAGTGCAGCTTCCCTCCGATACAATTCGGATTCAGGAAGTAACACCCTTCGCGGTCCCTGTGGCGCCTCAGCCATCGTCGTTAGTCGCTACCTGGATTAGAGTTGAAGCCCGGCTGTTGAATGGCCAGAAGGGCTGGCAAGTGGGCGAATTACGAATCGGAAAGGGCGAGTGGGTCAAGCTTGACTCTCTGGTCGCAACGCTCAATGAACTGAAACAGCAGCGGGCCCGAGCAGAACTGGAATCAATAGCCCGAGCCCTGGAACTGTTTCGCCGGGAACGGGGCTTCTATGTAGTTTCAGATGAGCATGCGGTGGCTATAGATCACCTGAATCCCCGTTACCTGCCACAAGTAATTCGCGTCGATCCGTGGCATCAACCATACAAGTACGCTGGCCAACGCGACCACTACAATCTTCGCTCCGTCGGCCCCGACGGTAAGGACAACACTGCCGACGACATAACGCTGACAAGTCCTTCGCGATAATGCTCGGAAAGCTCTGATAGAACTCTTGACGCATCGTTAACGCCGATGTTAGTTTCGCAACGTAGCTTAAGCATTGAAGCTGCGAATTTTCATAACAAGCCTGACGCCCACTGTTAGACACTGAACCCCGCCAGTGGCGCTCACTTTCAGCTAGGTACCCAAGATTTGTTAGCTGGACGAAAACTCCTACTTGCCGACGACTCAATCACCATTCAAAAGGTCGTTGATCTTACTTTTGCCGACGAAGGTGTTCGCGTGCTTTGCCTGAACAACGGCCGAGATGCGATCGACCAGATAGAAGGGTTTGCCCCGGATATTGTCCTCGCTGATGTCTTCATGCCTCAGGTAAATGGTTATGAAGTTTGTGAGTACATAAAACAAAACGAGAAACTGAAGCACATTCCTGTTATGCTGCTGGTTGGCTCTTTTGAACCCTTCGACGAAGCGGAGGCGCGCAGAGTTGGCGCGGACGACACATTGACGAAGCCCTTTCAATCGATTCGCCGCCTCGTAGATAAGGTGAGCAGCCTTGTGAGTGGTCGCCAACCGGAAGGCGAGGCCCCCACCGCCGAACTTCCGAAATCCGAGGTTCCTCCCGAACCCGAAATCCTCAGTCAGGATGAAATCGAAATCACAACGGCCGATACTCAGCCGCTCCCGCCCGAGCTCGGGCACGTTACTATGGAGTGGGCGTTGCCCAGTGCAAAAGAAGAGGGTGAACCAACTTCTGATACGAAAGTCGAAGACGACAGGATGGAAAACACCGTTACGGCCGAGTCAGAAAGGGCCTCAAGCGACCACGTCGAGGAAGCTCATATGCTTCTCGACATCGACGACTATTCTGGAAGCGCAGCTGGTACGAGCGACGAGTTTCACCTGGACATAGATCTTGACGATGAACCGGAAACTGCGCCAATTGAAAGCGCGTTTCCCACTGCAGAATTCGTTAGGCAGTCGCAGCATAAGGCCCGGGCCGCAAGCTGGAGTCGCGTATCGGCCCCGACGGTAACCGATGAAGGGCCATCTGCCACACCTGATCAATTGGCAACTACTCAGGAGTTTGAGCGTCCCGGCCTCGAACGCTCTGCGGAACCTGTGGTTGGCGAAACAGCTTCAGTTGGGGACTTAGTTGACGAGCAGGTAGCAGCACAGCCGGTGGCCGAAGGTAGCGGCGTGTTCAACGCTTCTATGGGCCAGCTCTCGCCCGAGCAGATCGATGCCATTGCCCGGCGCGCGGTCGAGCAGCTCTCTGAAAAGGTAGTGCAGGAAATAGCCTGGGAAGTTGTGCCGCAGTTGGCAGAACTTTTGATTAAGCGGCAGCTGGAAGAAAAGAATTCTTAGCTGTAGTCAGCTTAGGGCTCGTCTTGAGCAGGCGCACCGAAAGGTCGCCTGTTTTTTTGTTTAAGGTCAACGGGGTGATGTAAGCGGTATCAATCAGTTGCAGCTGATTGTAGGTCCTCAATATGAGAAGATGCTGCGGTTACTTTACAATGCCTGATTGCTAATCACGAGAATTAACTGGGAGAAGCTACTGATCCGGAACGACGGACTACTGACATTTCAACCATGGACATACCTAAACAATACGATCCCAAACAAGCGGAGCAAGACCATTACCAGCGATGGGAGTCGCAAGGCTGTTTCGCGCCGGAGATTAACCAGGACCCGAATGCCCCCACGTTTTCGATAGTGATTCCGCCACCCAATGTTACCGGCTCACTTCACATGGGCCACGCGTTGCAACACACGATGATGGATGTGCTCACTCGCTACAAGCGCATGTGTGGTTATCGAACCCTCTGGCTGCCGGGGATGGATCACGCGGGAATATCGACGCAACTAATGGTAACCCGTGAGTTGAAGGGGGAAGGGCTAACGCGTCACGATCTCGGCCGCGAACAGTTTGTGGAACGGGTTTGGAAGTGGAAGAAAGAATCGGGCGGTCAGATTACCAAACAGATGCGTCGCGAAGGTGCGTCGGTCGATTGGTCGCGGGAAAAATTTACGATGGACGAAGACTTGTCGCGAGCGGTGCGAGAAGTATTCGTGCGCCTTTATGAAGAGGGCATGATCTATCGCGGCAACCGGATTGTGAATTGGTGTCCCAACGATCATACCGTGCTGTCTGATCTTGAAGTGCAAAAGGATCCGCAGGCGGGCAAGCTCTATTACCTTCGCTATCCGGCTAAGAATGGCGATCGCAGTGTGACCGTGGCCACGACGCGTCCAGAAACGATGCTTGGCGACACCGCAGTTGCGGTAAATCCCAACGATGAACGTTATCGGAACCTGGTTGGGAGCATCTTGATCCTGCCGCTGACCGGGCGGGAGATTCCAGTCGTAGCTGACGAGTTCGTCGATCCAACATTTGGCACGGGGGCGGTGAAGGTAACACCGGCACACGATCCTAACGACTATGAAATGGGCTTGCGCCACAAGCTGGAGCAGATTGTCGTCATAGATCCGCAGGCAAAGATGACTGCAGCTGCCGGGGCCGAGTTTGTGGGGCTCGATCGCTACAAGGCCCGGGCCAAGGTCGTTGAACAATTCGAAGAGTTGGGCTTGCTGGAAAAGGTCGACGACTACGAATTCTCGATTTCGAAATGTGAACGCTGCAAGACCGTCATCGAACCATTGACATCAACCCAGTGGTTTCTGCGCATGGACGAGCTGCGAGACCTGGCCCTCGGGTTAATGGCGCGAGATAAGAAGCCGCGCTTCTTTCCTGAAGTGCCCCATGAAAAGGTTTATACAAACTGGCTGGAAAACCTGCGCGATTGGACCATCTCGCGCCAGCTTTGGTGGGGCCATCAGATTCCGGCCTGGTACACGCCGGATGGCGAAGTAATCGTGGCCCGTTCGGAAGCCGAAGCCCGAGAGCAGGCGGGGACTGCCGAATTAACCCAGGATCCCGATGTGCTTGATACGTGGTTCTCATCGGCGCTGTGGCCTTTCTCGACAATGGGATGGCCTGATGCCGCGCCGGATCTAAACACGTTCTATCCGACGTCGGTGCTGGTCACCGCTCGCGACATTATTTTCCTGTGGGTGTCGCGGATGGTGATGACGGGCATGAAGTTCATGGGTGATCGCCCCTTTGACGATGTGTTTGTGACCGGCACGATTCTGGACAAGCATGGCCAGCGCATGTCGAAGACCAAGATGAACGGTGTCGATCCGCTCGAAGTTTTTGACAAGTACGGAGTGGACGCCACCCGTCTGACGCTGGCTTCGGTCGGCACTACAGACACGCGCTGGAACGAAAAGCAGGTTGAGTCGTACCGAAACTTTGCCAACAAGATCTGGAACGCAGCCCGCTTCTGTTTGATGTTTTCCGAGGGTGGCAGCGTCAATCCTGCCATTTTGAACGTCACCACACCAGACTCAGCTTTGCACGATCGCTGGATAGTTTCCCGGCTCAATCAGACCTCGGGGGCGGTGCGTGAAGCTCTCTTGAATTATCAATTTCATGAGGCCGTGCAAACGCTCTATCACTTCTTCTGGGATGACTTTTGCGATTGGTATATTGAACTGACTAAGGCCGACGTTATCGCGGAAGAAGCCTCCCCTGCGCGCGACGAAGCGCGCACGCGGCTGCTAACAGTGCTCGAGCAGGCCCTGCGGCTCCTGCATCCCTTCATGCCCTACATAACTGAGGAACTATGGCAACGACTACCGGGTAATCACGTTGGGCTGCTGCATCCGGCATATGAGGGTGCGAAACCTACCATCATGCTGGCCGCATACCCTGAAGGTAGGGCGGAGTTGATTGACGTAGATGCCGAGTCGCAAATGCAGGCGCTGATCGACCTAATCTCTCGCGTACGCAACATTCGCTCGGAAATGAACATCAAGCCCGGCGAGCCGGTCCCAGTGCTGATCGGGTCACCAGATGAAGGATTGCGTTCTGTTTTTTCGGCGAATGCGAGCCAGATAACCCGGTTGGTGCGTGCGTCCGAGTTTTCAGTAAGCGAGAAGCTCGCGGCGCCGCGGGCGTCGGCGCGGGCTGTGTTAATGGGCGGCGCTGAAGTCGCAGTGCCTTTGGAGGGCTTAATCGACTTCGAGTTGGAGCGGCAGCGACTCGGCAAAGAGAAAGAGAAGCTGGCGGCCGAGGCGTCCAAGCTGGTAGCCCAGCTTGCTAATCCACAGTTTGCCGAACGCGCTCCTGCTGAGAAGGTAGAAGAAGTTCGCGCCCGAATCGCCGACATTGCCCAGCGAACGGCGCAGTTGGATCAAACCATCGGCAACCTGCAATGAACGAGGTGACCAGGCCACGGTCCACGAAAGGACAGGAAATCACTCGAAACCGGAATGCTTTTCGGGCCATATAAAGTCGTTTCGGGTTCGAGTTCGGTTTGGCCACAATACCAGGACACGTATTTGGAACTGGGAAGAAATGCCGTCGTGGAACCAGGAAGCAGCTTCAGAGCGCTTGAATGCATCTTCTTAACAGGCGTATCTTTGAGCTATCCGGGAAGAGTTTAAGGGAGTGAGTATGCAGACTAGATTTATTCGGCAAAGCGCGTGGTTCGTAAGTCTGATTCTGTTGGTCAGTATCTTCGTTGTTGATGCTGCCGGTCAGACCCGCAGAAAGCGGCGTCCACGCCGCGTCGTGCCGAGACCAGTTATTGTGAATCCGGTCATTGCACCGCCAGGCGAAGAGCAGGAAAGGATCATTAGTACTGCCGACGAGACTCCAGCGGAAACGAGTGAGACTGCAGCCGGCGCCACTCAACCAAGAAAGGGGAAGCCGAGCGCCAAAAAGACGGCCGACGAGGCGAACATGCAGGAGACGATCAACTCACTCTCCAACCAGGTGGATAAGCTGAGCGACAAGTTGACTCAGATGCAGGAGAACGATCGCTCGCTCATAGACATGGAGCGGCTTACGCGTGCCGAGCAGCGGTCAGAGAGCTTGCGCGTGCAGCAAGTGGATGTCGAAGGCAAACTGGCTGACCTCCAGTCAAAGCTTGAGGTGATCGAGTATTCGTTAAAGCCGGAGAATATCGAGCGCGCTGCCGGATTTGGCACCGTCCATCCTGAGGAGGCGCGGGCGACGCGCCGCCGCCAATTGGAAAGCGACAAGACGCGCACCCAAGCCCAGATCAGAATATTGGAGACCAGCAAGACGCGACTGGAAACGGCGGTAGCCACGGCTGACGCAGAGGTTGACGCTTTGCGACAAAAAATGGAGGCGCAGCGGGCCCAGGAGAGTACAGCGCCGCCAACGGAGACCCGGTCACCTAATAATCGGACCCGCCCGTAGTTGACTCTTACAGTTTCGCGTTTGCATAAGCACTCAAGCGGTCAAGAGTTCTAAACTCCAGGTTGCGGCCCTTGGCCGAGACAAAGTGAAAATTTGAACTCTGGAATCTTTGAGTTCAACCTTCAGTCTCAAAAAGCTTAATTCATCGAACATGGGCACGATTGCACAGAGAGATCTATATCGACTGGTGGCAGAGGCAACTGAGCGAGGCGAGCGGGTCGTAGTGGCCACGGTTGCTCGGACCCGAGGTTCAACGCCACAGCAGCGTGGCGCCAAAATGCTCTTCTTTGAGAATGGCGACGCTTCCGGAACTGTCGGCGGCGGCTGTATTGAAGCCGAAGTTTGGTCCGAAGCGCGTGAAGCCTTACGCTCCGGTAAATCGGCACTGCACCACTTCTCGCTCACCGCCGAAGAGGCCAGCGAAGAAGGAATGGTTTGCGGCGGGACGATGGATATCTTCATAGATGTGTGGCGTGGGTAGGGACAGGTTGCCGAGCCCGACCCATCGAGTCCAGACTTTCAGAGACAAACGCTAAAGACCAGGTTGGGTAGCCCCCCGCTCTTACGGAGCAAGGAACAGATGGCTGAATCTTTCATCGAAAACTACAAAGCCAAACACCGGCATCCACTGAACAAACTGACGCACAGCATCGGCATTCCGATGATCGTGATTTCGCTGCCGTTGTTTTTCCTTAACTGGCGTTGGGCGCTCGCGCTATTTGTCGTTGGCTGGATACTGCAGTTTGTTGGACATGCCGTCGAAGGCAACCAACCCGCCTTCTTCAAAAACCCCATGTACCTTTTGGTGGGTACCTGGTGGTTGGTTCGCCGGGCGGCCGAGGCGCTCGGGCTTTCCAGGACAGCGCCCTCGAAGCACTAATGATTCCTGCCCGCGCCACCCGTCGAAATAGATGTCAGCAAACGATTCGTCGCCAAATCCGGAAAAATCCAACTCATTAACAGAAGAGGTCTCCCAGGTACTTCAGGATGGTTCCCTCGCTGCGCTGGTTACGTTGATCCAGGCAGAGGCTAAAGCCAGCCTGGTGGGAACAAAACTGTTGGTGGGAACGTCGGAAGCGCCCGAAAAGGCGGTCGGCACGTTAGGTGACGAAGCGCTTGACCAGGCGGTTACCACACGTGCCGCAGCTTTCCTCCAATCAAACGCTGAAACGCTCGTCGTTCAAGTGAAAGAATTTGCGCCTTCGCTTGAGGATTGGAGCGAAGCGTTGATTCTGCTCGAGCGCATACAGCAGGAACCTCGTTTGGTAATCTGCGGCTCCGGACATGTGGGGGCATCGCTAGCCAGGCTTTCGGCACTCATGGGTTACCGCGCCACGTTGATTGATGACCGCGCTGAGTTCGTCAGACGAGAGCTTTTCACTGATGAGTTGATTGACCTCGTCGCTACCAACAACTGGCCCGCCGCTGTGCGCACCGCTGTAGGTGACGGACGCGGAGTTTACGTCGCGGTTGTGACCCGCGGGCACAGTGAGGACGAACAATGCATGAGCGCAATAGTCGGCGCTGGAGCCGCCTACGTCGGACTAATCGGCAGCAGGCGCCGCACGAAGATTGTGTTGCAACGCTTGCGGGAGAACGGCGCGAATGAGCGGGAACTTGCAGCTGTCCATGCGCCCATCGGACTCGATATCGGCGCGGTCACGCCCGAGGAAGTAGCCCTCGCAATCATGGCGGAGATCGTGACAGTGCGACGCGGCGGTTCAGGCAGTCCACTGTCGGAAGTCCGACGCGAACGAAACCGCCAAGGCGCCAAGACCGCCAAGTGACGGTATCAGAGCCAAGGGAGTCCCAATCCTCTATCGAATGAGCTTCGCATTAACCTGGCCAGTCTTGGCGCCCCTTGGCGTCTTGGCGGTTATCCCATTCCCCGCACCTCAGTTGCTCTTGAGATACTTCTCCGGCACCGGATTTTTCTCATCCTCGCCCTGCCAGAAGATCGTCACCACCCACCAGCGCTTCCCGTCGTTCATCAACTGAAAGCTATTGATGCCGCGTGCAAACGGCTTCTCGTCAGGCTTGTGTCGCGATTCGTAGGTGCTAAAGGCTTGGGCGATATTGCCAAACGTGTCGGTTTTGCGGGCTACCTCGGTTTCAAAGAAACCGTCCCTTTCCAGGGATGGGCCGCCGCGCGTGATGTAGTCTTCCACGCTCAGATTCCGTGAGCCGTAGCCCCCAGCCTGACGCGGTCCGGTGGGGATCAAACGGGCGCCGGGAACGAATAGCGAGCGCATGCGGTCCCAATCGCGCTTCTTGCCCGCCGGCCCGGAGATAACGTCGTAGACGGCGGCGATGATCGAGTCTATCGACATCACATCGGCGGGATTGGCAGCCGGCGTGACGGGGGTTGCCGCTGTTTCTTGTTTTGGCGCCGGTGACGGTTGCGGTGACGGCTTTTCATTCTGCGACATGCAGACTGCGGTTCCTCCGCAAACCAAAACTAAAATCACGAACAACCTGGTTACCGCTAAGCTAAGTTTCATGGAGTTACTCCTCGGTGTAGTTATAACGGGTAATTTAAGTAGCAACGTACCTCACTGACTTCCGGCATAGAAAGCGATCCACGAAATAACGCGAAACTGACGAAAAAGGCTTTCGTGCTGATTCGGGTAGTTTCGTGGATCGTTCTGCACAAACTCAAGCCAGTGGACGCAGCAATTGTACAACCCGGGACGTGGCGGATTCGACTCCGCTTTGAGCTTTCGACGGTTGAGTGTTAAGACCTTTTAGAGATGGGAATCGAAATAGAGAGTTTAGAACCAGAAGCAAGTTTGCCTCGGGCCCGGGCAGGAATGTTCCGAGCTTTGTCGCATCGCAATTTCCGCTTGTTCTGGATTGGGGCTTTCCTCTCCAATGTCGGCACCTGGATGCAGGCCGTTGCCCAGGGCTGGCTAATGCTGCAATTGACCAACTCAGCTTTCTGGCTGGGCCTTGATGCTTTCATGGCATCTGCGCCGGCCTTCTTTCTGACCCTTCTCGGTGGTGTTTTCGCTGATCTCGTTGATCGGCGCCGTTTGCTGATCTACACCCAAGTGGTCGCCGGGGTGGCCGCACTCGGTTTAGCGATCTGTGTTTCGACCGGCCTCTTGAACCGTTGGATTGTCCTGGGCTTTTCCTTCGTTACCGGGTGTTGTATGGCCCTTGCCAGTCCTTCATACCTCGCGATGACCTTTGACCTCGTGGGCCGGGAAGATGTGGCCAACGCAGTGGCTTTGAATTCGAGTCAGTTTCAACTCTCCCGGGTAGTGGGGCCGGCGTTGGCCGGCTTTGGGTTCAGGCTGTTTGGACTGGCCGGATGCTTCTACGTTAACAGCCTTTCATTTGTCGCTGTCGTGGTGAGTCTCAGCATGGTGCGTCTAGACCCCGCCCGCGGCGCGAGTAAAGCCCCGGGCCACTCCGTAGGGGACCGACGCGCTCTCTGGGGAGATTTGTTAGAGGGTTTTCGTTATGTGAAAAACCGTCCGCGGGTGTCCTCTCTCCTGATGATCTCGGCGGTCAACAGCCTGTTTGGGGCTCCTTACTTCGCGCTAATTCCCATCTTCGCGCGCGACGTGTTCCACTTGGGAGCGACCGGTCTGGCCTGGCTGATGGGGATGGCAGGCGCAGGCGCCTTCTGCGGAGCAGCGTTTCTCACCATCATGGGTGACTTGCGCCGGAAGGGTTGGTTGGTACTAGGAGGGAGCCTCGCTTTCGGCCTGAGCGTCATTGCTTTCGCACTCTCGGTCAATCTGGTGCTCTCGTACCTCTTCCTCTTTGCCCTGGGTTTCGCAATTGTGATTTGCGTCGCTTCGGCCAACACGTTGCTGCAAAAGCTCGTGACCGACGAAATGCGTGGTCGGGTTATGAGTATGTTCCTCCTTTCATTCATGGGTACGATGCCGATTGGCAACATCATCGCCGGCGCCGCGTCCCATCGCTTCGGCGTCCCATATACTCTGGCCACGGGCGGGCTGTTCATCGTCCTCTTCGCCATTGCCATGATGATCTCCAATAAGCGACTGCGGGACCTTTATTGAGCCGGGCCGGGCAACTCCTTTTTCCAATCCGGGTTCCTAAAGATGGCCTGCCTTACGTGACACCGTGACTACTCCGCAGCTGGACCCCGTTTCAGACAGGCGCAAGAAGGTGTGAAGTTGGCCGTTCTATCCCCGCCAGATTGGGTAAACTTTGGTGCAAATGCCCGCGAGGAGATCATGAAGACCTTAAAACTTCGATTATTGTTTCAAGTTGTTTCAATGTTAGCCGTGGTTTTGGTGCTTACGGCTGTGAGCGCTGCGGCCCAGGGCGTAATCGTACCCGGCCCCTGCCGCCGCTGCCCTACACCGCCACGTCCAATCCCGCTACCCCGTTCGCTTCCGATCAAGTCCATCAAAATCGACACGAAGATATTGTCGCAGGTGGCGACGACCCACGTGGAACAGGTCTTTCGAAATGATACCGACTCGATTCTGGAAGGAACCTACTTCTTTCCCATCCCGGATGAGGCTGCCATTACCGAGTTTGCCATCTGGGACGGTGATCGCCGCCTGGTGGGGGAAGTGCGATCGCGAGAGGAGGCGAGACGGATTTACGATGAAATAGTCAGGCGCCAACGCGACCCGGGTCTCCTTGAATACGCCGGCAAGAATCTCTTTCAGGCAAGCATTTACCCGATTCCAGCCCGCTCAGATAAGAAACTCGAAATCACTTACTCTCAGGTCCTTAAAGCAGAGTCAGGCACCGTAGCCTATTCGTACCCGCTGGGTACCGGCAGGCAAGCAACGCAGATCGGAAGTGTCTCAGGGCGCATCGAACTGGAGAACAAGGAACCGGTCAGGAATATCTACTCTCCAACTCACGCGATAGAAGTGAAACGAAATGGTGAGCGGCGGTCGCTCATCAGCTTTGAGACGGGAAACCAGCCGCAAGATTTCCAGCTGTTCTACGGCATCTCCCGTGAGGATTTCGGGGTAACGTTGCTGACGCATCGAGACCCAGGGAAAGACGGTTACTACCTCCTGATGATATCGCCAAAGGACGACTGGTCGGAGCAGGAGTATGCCGCCAAAGACATAGTTTTCGTGCTTGATACCTCGGGCTCGATGGCTGAGGCCGGGAAGATGGAAAAGGCGCGCGCTGCCTTGTTATACGGGATTAGGATTCTCCGACCGCAGGATCGCTTCAACGTCGTTTCCTTTGCGGGTGAAGAACGGCTGATGGAAACCAGGATGATTTCCGCCGACGACCAGGGGCGCAAACGAGGCGAGGCCTTTGCCCAATCGCTCAAGCCGATGGGCGGTACTAACATCAATCAATCGCTGCTGGCAGCGATGCGGCAATTTGATTCCAGTAATCGTCCCCGGATGCTCATCTTTATGACTGACGGATTGCCGACAGTCGGCGAAACCAACGCCACTAAGATTGTGGACAACGCTCGGGCAGCACGAGTGGCAGGCTTGCGGCTTTTCACGTTTGGAGTTGGCTACGATGTCAACACTGCTTTGCTGGACAAACTTGCGGCTGAAAATGGCGGAGTCGCTGATTATGTTGAACCAAAAGAGGACTTGGAAGTAAAAGTCTCAAACTTCTTCGCCAAGGTTAATTATCCGGTTCTCACTGACCTGAAGCTCGATCTGGCAGGCGTTGAGACGGATCTGGTTTACCCCCGAGCCCTGCCCGACATTTTCCGGGGTTCCCAGGTTACGCTGATCGGCCGCTATCGAAATGCGATCGACCTGGATTTTGTTCGCTTGCAGTTAGGCGGTAAGTCAGGTGGGGCGAACAAGAGTTTTCTTTACCACAATCTCAAGTTCCCACTGCGAGAGGAGTCTAACGATTTCTTGCCTCGTCTGTGGGCGACGCGTCGGGTGGGCTGGTTGATGGAGCAGGTGAGGACAAACGGCGAGCAGGCAGAGTTGCGTGATGAGATCGTTGATCTCGGAACGCGTTATGGCATCGTTACACCCTACACTTCCTACCTCGCGCTCGAACCGGGTGCAGTCGGAGAGACGGTGAATGTGACGGCGAATCAGGGGTTCATTAACGGCGGCACGGCCGGGAACTTGCGGCGGCCGTCCGCTGCTCCCATGAAGGCCGCGGACGCCAAGGCGACTACGGGCGCGATTGCGGTGCAGCAAAGCAAGCGGGCCCGCGAACAGCAGGAGTCGGCAATCATTGAGGCCGATAGTCCGTCATCCGCGATCAGGTCAGCAGGTGGCAAGACTTTCTACCTGCGCGATGGTATCTGGACTGACTCGGAGTTCAAACCTGGTTCCTCTTTGCCGGTAACGGAGGTCAAATTCGGCAGTGAAGCCTATTTTGACTTACTCAAACAAAAGCCTCGTTTAGGTGAGTTCTTCTCGTTAGGAGAGAAGGTAATAGTAATCTTCGAAGGCAGAGTCTACCGCGTTGCCGCAGCGTGACAGTAGGGCGCTTCCGTAATCTTCCTGAGGGCCACGCGTTTTGGAGTCGCGCGGCCCTCAGCCTTGCGCAAACCCGGGCCAGCCGCGGGCATTTGATCCTGATGAACGGCAAAGCCTGGCGGCGGCTGCCATGAACCGCATACTTCTTCTTGTCTTGGAATGCGAACTTAAGGTACAAACTCCTCAACAGCTCAACTTCAGGGATTTCGAGATATTGCCGAAGACTGCACGGAAGTCAGAAGGTTTTTGCACCCGGCCAGGAGTGCCAATAAGTAATGAGATCTAGTAAGCAGCACAGGAAGACCGGTCCAGCGTGGTTTCGTTTTATTTTCGCGGGCATTTTTCTCGCCGTGGCCTCTCCGGTGTTGAGTCAGCAGGGATGGGTCGCCACCCGGGTAGGCCCGCCGGGACAGGACCTGAACACGGTTTTCTTCCTCGACCACAAGAGAGGCTGGGTCGGCGGCGATAAGGGGTTCCTGAGCCGTACTGATGACGGCGGGCATAGCTGGATTCAGCAGATCGTCGAAACCACCGACGCGATCAACGACATCTACTTTCGAGACAAAGATGACGGGTTCCTGATTGCCGGAAATGCGATCTTCGTTACCCGCGACAATGGAAGCCGTTGGAGCAATGTGCGACGCTTTTTGCGAGCGGAGTTTGACGGCGCGGATGTGGAACTGTACAGCGTACGCTTTACCAATAAGAAGAAAGGGTGGGTCGTGGGTTCGGTCAGCAAGGACGATCGCGTTATTGACAGCATCCTGCTCACCACCGAAAACGCAGGCGAAACGTGGCAACGGCAGCGAGCGCCAAGCCGGCTGGAACTGATTCATCTGGATTTTGCCAATGAAAAGCGCGGCTGGATCGTGGGCACGGGGGGAACGATCCTGGCTACGACGGACGGCGGTCAAACCTGGAATAAGCAGGAATCCGGCACCTCCGCCACCATTTTCCACATAGACTTTCGCAGCGATAAAAAGGGTCTGGCGGTGGGCGAGCGGGGAGCCGTGCTGCGAACCAGTGACGGCGGTGCCACCTGGGCTCCGGTCGAGGTAGCCACTAAATCCACCCTATTAAACGTCCAGTTCGTTGATGACAATACCGGTTGGGCGGTCGGCCGCGGCGGCACAGTCCTGCGGAGTGGGAACGGCGGAGTAACCTGGATCTCCCAGGAGTCGGGAACCCGGCAGAACCTCTACGGACTAATCTTTGTAAAGAAAATTGGCTGGGCAGTAGGCGGGGAAGGGACGCTTTTGCGTTACGAGCAATAAGGCAAAGTAGAATTTTGGTTTACTACCCACGGCTTTCCGGCCCTGCTCACGGGCCCCCGCCAACTGGCTCAGCCATCCCAAACCCCATTGAGTTTCGCGCCCCGAATCCTGCCTCATAACCCAACTCAATAAGTTCTCGGCTTCCTGCTACGGTGAAAGGCGCCAGCCAGCCTCGTATCTTGGTGCCTCGAATGTCCCGCAAAACCGATAGCCGCTTTCCCCGTCTCTCAGCGCCGGCAATGTAGTTATTGTCCCAGGAGAAAGTGAATCTGGTGTCGTCTGGCTGACGCCCGTGCAGGACTTCATACTTGCGGAGGAGATTGCGCTGCATAACTTCCGACCAATTATCTGCCAGTGTGAGAAAGCTTGGGTGTTGTTCTCCAGCTCGAATGGTTTCGGTCAAAGGCGACAGGGCGCGAAAAGCCATCCGATCCTTAAACCCCGGCGCCAGCACTAACTCGGCATGTGCAATCCGAAAACTGCCGGTAGCAATGCGAAAAGTCTCGTGCTTCGAGAGTCCGCTTACCAGGTGCTTGATAAACTCCGCCACTGGCGAGCTTATTTGCAGCTCTATTTCCGGGCTCTCCAGCAGCAGGGTGTCGTTTACGACCCGGGCATCGAGGGTGCGAATTCTGGAGAAGGTGAAAAGTTTGAAACTGCGCCCGTCAGCCTGGTATCCGGTGTCATGAAGCTTTGCAGCAAACTCCGTCGAGGCTGATCCCAGGGTGGCATAGATTAGCGAGGCCACTGCGTATTGATAGTCGAGCGGCAACCTTGCCCCCTTGTCGACTGCCAGCAATGAGAGTTTTACACGCAAGCGATGGTGGGGAAACCGGAAACCTGACGGAAACCTGACGGCAGACGGCCGACCGACGACGGTCGGTCAACTCAGGAGACTGTGTGCCTCTGTGGTGAAGGTTTACGGAGTAATTTCACCACTAAGACACAGAGAAACACAGAGGTTGCACAGAGAAATTCTTGATAACAGTGTCGCCAATGAACTTTTTCAGCAGCCTGCTAGATTTTCAACTTCCGACTCGCGACCAGCAGGGTATGTGCACTGTTCGTTCGCTCGAATTCTACAGCGTGATTTAACATTCAGCATTCAGAATTCTGCATTCTTCAATCGGTCTCGTCCCACTCTGGTTCGATTAAGTAGCCCGACGGCTTTGCACCAAAGTCCGACCGCGTGGGGACGCGAAGCGATTTTATTAGCACCGAGGCTTTAGCCCGGTGAACCGACCGGTAGGTACGAAGGCCCCTAAACCGTTTCAACGGTTTCTCTGAGTAAACCCGGTAAACCGTTAAAACGGTATGGAAAGAATAAGCACTCTTTCTTTCCACCGGGCTAAAGCCGCGGTGCTAATGAAATCGCTCCGCGTCATGTCTCTTACACGAATCCTGTGAACGGAGTCCGCTGCAACGAGCGTGCGAGACTTTTTGTGCAAAGCCTAGTCCGACCTCGAAAGGGCTCCGACCCTTGTGCTCGACTTCTCGTTCAATCCCACTCTGGTTCGACTAAGTAGTCCGACGGAAACCTGACGGCAGACCGACGACCGACGACGGTCGGTCAACATTGTAGATTTTCAACTACCGACTCGCGACCAGCAGGGTGTGTGCACTGTTCGTTCCGCTCGAATTCTACAGCGTGATTTAACATTCAGCATTCAGAATTCTTCAATCCGTGTTCTCCCACTCTGGTTCGACTAAGTAGTCCGACGGAAACCTGACGGCAGACCGACGACCGACGACGGTCGGGTCAAACATTGTAGATTTTCA
>DATKIS010000876.1:0-2609 GCA_035543975.1 Pyrinomonadaceae bacterium | reverse complement strand
AATTGCAGACAAAGAGGCTACCGGCGGGGTTTGAAGCAGCGGCTAGCGCGGCCTCAATTCCGCGTACCCGATGATTGATGTTATTATCTGGCCACCCCCCAAGCGTACCCTTGGATCCCCTTCGAAGACGACGTTCAGTCTATAGGTATGTCCACCGCAATTAATAACCAGCAAACCAGCCATGACTCTTCCTGGCCGGGAGAACGGTTTCACGATCTGTATCGCGAGATATTCATTCATTCCAATGAGGCGATTGCCATCATCGATCCCTCCGGCATCTACCTGGAACAAAACGACGCCCACGCTAAACTATTAGGTTATTCAGACACCGAACTTCGCGGCCAAACTCCAGCGATACATCTCGGTGCGGAGGTCTTCGCCGAAGTTTCCCAGGAACTTGCTACTCGAGGCCAATATCGCGGTGACGTTATCAGTAAGACGAAGGCCGGCGAGTCCAGACACCTCGAGTTATCGGCTTTCGCCATGCGAAACGCTGACGGCGAACCGCTTTGTTATGTGGGTATCAAGCGAGACATGACTGAGCGCAAGCGTGTGGAGCGGGCCCTGGAAACAAATGAAGGCCAGCTGACTGACTTCTTCGAAAATGCCGCAGTGGCTATGCACTGGGTGGGACCTGACGGGGTCATTCTGCGCGTCAATCAAGCCGAACTGGATATGCTCGGTTACTCTCGCGACGAGTATGAAGGGCACGATATCCGCGAGTTTCATGCCGACCGTCAGGTCATTGATGACATCCTGCGGCGGCTCCACGCCGGAGAGGTTCTGCAGAATTGCGAAGCTCGCCTGATTTGTAAAGATGAGACCCTAAAGTACGTCTATATCAACTCGAGCGTTTACCGGGAAGGCGGCGAGTTTATTCACACGCGCTGTTTTACGCGCGATATTACCGAACGCCGGAGGACGGAGCGCCGGTTGGCTTTGCAGTATGCCGTCACCAAAATACTGTCCGAATCCCGGGATCTGATTGACTGCGGCAAAGCCATTCTCAGGGCGGCCTGCGGATGTCTTGATTGGGAAGTGGGGGCGCTGTGGCAGGTGGACGCTCCCGCCGGGGTCATGCGGAACCTGGATCTTTGCCATGTGAACTCGAGGGCAACTCCCCAATTTGACCAGTTGACCAGAGCGCTAACCTTTGAGAAGGGTCGCGGTCTGCCGGGACGCATTTGGGAAACCGGCAAGCCGACATGGATCGACAACATCACGGCAGACTCGAATTTTCCACGGTCCGTCACCGCTGTCCAGGAAGGACTACAAGGGGCCTTTGGATTCCCGATCCTGCTTGGGAGAGAAGTTTGGGGCGTAATCGAGTTTTTTAGTATGGAGATCCGGGAGCCCGATAATGAGTTGCTACAACTGGTGGCAGGTATCGGCGGACAAATCGGGCAGTTTTTTGAACGCCGGCGGGCTGAAGACGAGCGCGCCGAACTGTTAAAACGCGAACGGGCCGCACGGGCCGACGCCGAAATGGCCAATCGTTTGAAAGACGAATTTCTGGCCACGCTTTCTCACGAGTTAAGGACTCCGCTAAACGCCGTGATTGGTTGGTCGCGCATGTTGGGCTCCGGACGCCTGGATCGCGAAAGCTCTCAGCATGCGCTCGAAGTCATCGAAAGAAACGCCTGGGCCCAGAAGCAGATCATTGAAGATATTCTCGACGTCTCAAGAGTGATTACCGGAAAGCTGCAGCTGAACCTCGGCCCGGTCGATCTGATTACGGTGGTGGATGCAGCGCTCGATGCCGTGCGTCCGGCGATGGAAGCCAAAGAGATCAAGATCGAGACCATCATCGGCGCGAATCTTCGATTAATTTCCGGCGACACTGACCGGCTGCAGCAAGCTGTTTGGAACGTCCTCTCAAACGCGGCCAAATTTACGCCGACCGGAGGCAAAGTAGAGATATCTCTCAGCCAGACAGTTAGTCATGTGCAGATTCAAGTAATGGATAGTGGTCCTGGTATTGATCCCTCTTTTCTGCCTCACGTGTTTGAACGCTTTCGTCAGGCAGATGGTTCCACGACGCGAACGCACGGAGGGCTCGGATTAGGACTCGCTATTGTCCGACACCTGGTGGAGCTCCATGGCGGAACCATCAGTGTTGATAACCGGCAGGGTCAAAGCGGGGCGATATTCACTATTCGATTGCCTTTGCCCAGCGGCGAACTGCATGCGGAAGCATTGGTGAGGGCGAGCTCGCTTATGGCCGAGGCCAAACCAGACCAACCAAGTCTGGAAGGCCTGCGTATTCTCGTCGTCGACGATGAAACCGACACGCTGGATCTGATTGGCATGGAGCTGACGCAGCATGGGGCGAAGATTACCGGAGTCGCCAGCGCAGATGAAGCACTCGCAGCATTAGCCAGGGAAGAGTTTGATCTGCTGATTAGCGATATTGGCATGCCTAAGACTGACGGCTACCAACTTATCAGGCAGATACGCCGGCAGGAAGAAGGCACGGGCCGAAAGATTCCGGCGGTGGCCTTGACTGCTTACGCGAGGGTCCAGGATCGCATGCAGGCCATCCTGGCAGGATTCAGCACTCATGTTGCCAAACCGGTTGAAGCTACTGAACTAATCACAGTGGTCGCGAG
>DATKIS010000875.1:0-4038 GCA_035543975.1 Pyrinomonadaceae bacterium | reverse complement strand
CCTGTTTTCTTGCTGATCGCGATGATGGCCGGTGACTTCGGCGAAGGCACGTTTACGTGGCTTTCATCCTGGCCGTTGGAAGTGCTGACATAAATCAGGTCGCCGTAAGAGACGGGTGATGAGTTTGCGAGGTTGTGGGGGAGCGAGCCCACCTCTTCGATCATGTCAAACTTCCAGACCACATCAGCGTCGTTGTCGTTCTTCGACTTCTCGTCCACCACCGGTCCATCGTTCTCTTTATCGCGAAACCCCTGGGTGTCGAGACAAACGAGCTCCGCGCGGTTTGAGACATAGTAAACACGGTCGCCTTCCACCAAGGGTGACGAGGCGACACCCTGATAAGGCCAATCGTTGACCCGTCCCGCCACCAGCTTATCGTGAACCATCTGCCACATAAATTGACCGTCTGATTCGCGAAAGGCCATGAGCACGCCCTTATCGCCGGTGATCTTCGGATCGCGCAGTCCTTCGTTGTTGGTGCCGACGAAAACCATACCACCCGCGACTACCGCGTTTCCGTAGGTCTGCGAACCGAGTTGGGCCACCCACTTGACGTTCTTCTTGTCCTTCACGTCCCAGCTGGTGGGAAGACCCTTCATGTTGGAGACCATGTTGCGATCGGGCGTCCCGCCCCACATGGGCCAGTCGCCGGCGCCAGGGTCGGAGGCTGAAGCAGTGGGCAGGAGGCAGTGGGCAGTGAGCAGCAAGCCGCACACTACTACCACGGCGCATATCGCTGTCTTCGTTCTTTGGTTAAAAATCGTTGTCTTGCTACCGCTATTCCAAATCATTTTTCGTTGATTCTCTTTCTCTGTTGTAATCTGACCGCCGACCGCTGACCGCCGACCGCCGACCGCCGACCGCCGACCGCCGACCGCCGACCGCTGACCGCTGACCGCTGACCGCTGACCGCTGACCGCTGACCGCTGACCGCTGACCGCTGACCGCTGCTGCCGCCCACAGCCCACAGCTCACTGATTCCTGTACACCTTCAAGTTGTCGAAATAGATCTCCGCGAGCGCACTGCCGAATATCCCGGGCGCCCCCTGGCGATTAGGGATCGGATCGATGCGTTCGATGGTCCAGGCTGTCGGTTCACTTTCACTTGCCAGCCAAACCTTGCCGCGCGCGCGCGTCTTACCGTCTGGTAGATTCTGCACCTCGAGTTTCATGCGATACCACGTATCCTGTTTCCACGCGAAAGGAATGCTGACGGTGCGTTTAGTCTCAGGCTGCCACGGCTCGATATGAAGCATTTGGCTGTTGCCATAAAGCGTCAGTCCATAGCGCTGCGCAATCATGCCGGCATCCCCTTGCTGCCGCCGCCTCTGGGTAGCGAACACGTCTCCTTCGACGGTGTAATTTGAAAAGTCAGAGGGCCCAAAATAGGCGCGGGCCCGACTGAGCAGAGAAGAGCCCTCAGTAGTCTTCACCAGGACTTTTTTGCCGTCGACTTCGCGGGCGGCAAACTTCCCGGTGCTATTCACCCAGGTTGAAGGGATTGTGGTAACTGCGAGCGCGTCGAAGTTTTCAGCCCAGGGCAACGGTGGAAACACGCGCACACTGGCTGAACCCGTCAGACTTCCCACCGTTGCTTTCACCAAACCGGCTTGCGCTACCGCATCGTCGCCGACCACCAGCTGGCCGTTGGTCACCGTTCCCTTGATCTGGTCGAGCGACCAGGTAGCCGCCGGCTCTTCCTTAATGAATTTCCCAAACTCATCAAACAGCCGCACACGGAAATTGACCTTAGCGCCCGGCTTGAGAATGAGTTCGGTGGGAACTACCTGCACATGCGTCGCCGGACGATTAGGATTTGGCAGTCCTTCCACAGGTGCTTCCTGCCGTGACGGCACATTCGTCTTCTTACCGATGGCGTAAAGATTCGAATCGCTCACCAGATAGATCCGTCCATTTGAAACGGCCGGCGAGGCGATAATGGCTTCCGGCAGTGTTTCGGTCCCGAGTTGATCTTCGTCAAGGATTTCAGCGCCGGTGGGCCCGGGCTTGAGAATGAAAAACTTTCCATTCTCGGTGCCCACGTACAGTTTGCCGTCGGCCAGTACGGGGGATGCCTTCTGGATCGTGCCGAGGTTCTTGAGCCAAAGTTGCTTGCCGGTGGTGACGTCAAAGGCCGCGACGTTTGCTCCGTTGTCCACCTGGTAGAGTCGATCGCCGTCGAGTACCGGGGATGAAAAACCACCTTGCCAGCCGTAAGTACGCCACTTGACCTGGTCTTTCTTGATTTCACCTTTTGAACCGGCGTCAACGGCGACGATCATGCCCATCTCGCTGGAGTCGAGGTTTTCTTCGCTGTGCGTCAGAATTGCGCTGGTGCCGTGGACGACTACCCCGGTATTAAGTCCGCGTTTGCTAATCTCATATTTCCAGACTGGCTCGCCCGTTTGCGGTTTGATCGCATGCACCACGCCGTCGCTGGCGCCCTGGATCAGCAGGCGCAGGCCATTGACGGTGGCGATGATTGGCGGCGCGTAGGTCGTATCGTACGGCCGGCCCCCGGGAGCGCTGATCCAAACCGACTCGCCCGTTTTCTTGTCAAACGCCATAAAGCGATGGGCCCCGCGACCGTGTTGGCCCCACTGGAAAGTCACGCCGCTCACGATTACCAGATCGCCATCGATAATCGGGGAAACGGTTCGCCCACCGTGGGTAGTAAGTAATCCGTAGTCTTCTCCCAATGAGCGTTCCCAGAGGACTTTCCCGTCTCGGCTCAGTCCAATCAGGTTTCCGCCAACCCCCAGTACATAGACGTTGCCGGTGGCGGGATCACCGACTGGCGACGCCCAGCCCACTCGATGTGGGGGCACGTCGCTGAGATAGACGTTGAAGCGATGCTCCCAGAGAAGCTTCCCGTTATTGGCGTCAAACGCCATGACTCGTTCCTGTTCCGTCTCGCCTTTGCCGGAGGTGTTTTGCAGATAGACGTGATCGCCAAGGACGATCGGCGCTGAACGTCCGCCGTAGGGCGCCTTCCAGGCTAGATTCTGGCCAGTCGGCGACCAGCTCACCGGCAGGTTACGTTCGAGCGAAATCCCGTCGCGAGCGGGCCCACGCCACTCTGCCCAATCGCCGGGAGGCGCGGGGAGCAGCAGAACGAGCGCGAGTAAAACGTACGAATTTATGGATAGAAGATTAGTCATTTTGAATTTCCGTCAAACCTCTTGAATGCGAGGTGTCGAAAAGTTATAAAGAAGCCTCAACGCGTGCAACCTTAGAGATGTCTAGTACGTAAGTCTGAGTTGCAGTGATTCAATTTTCCGCGATTTTTTTGTGTCCGTCTATCTCGAGCAAGACCGAATCTATCATCTAGTCGTGAAGTCCCAAAATTGAGGAGGGCTCGTATGCCAATTAGGAAGCCATTTCTGCTTCTGTTTGCATTGCTCCTGCTTCCGTTGGCGGCGGTGGCACAGGATCCGAAACAGGCACTCAACGATCAATTCTGGGAGGCGGTGCGGAAAGGCGACCTGCCGGCAGTGACTGCTCTCCTCGACAAGGGCGCCGACGTGAACGCAAAATTCCGCTACGGCTCAACCGCCCTCTTCAAGGCTGCGGAGCGCGGGCACACAGACGTAGTGAAGCTGCTGCTGGCCCGCGGTGCGGACGTGACCGTCAAGGATACTTATTACCAGGCTAACGCGATGAGCTGGGCGCTCCAAAACAAGCACTTTGAGGCGGCTCTGGCTATTCTCGAAAAAGACGCAGAGAGCGCTGGCGATGTGTTGTCGACGGGCGTTCAGGAAGCGAATGTTGCCCTCGTGAACGCTGCCATCGCGAAGGGTGGACTAAAACCTGAGACGCTTACGGCCGCTTTGGTGCAGGCCACAGGCGAACAAAAGAATGACGAGATCGCAGCACTGCTGAAGAAAGCGGGTGCGGTTCCGCCGCCTGAGATCGACGCTGCGACATTGCAGTCGTATGTTGGGAAGTATAAGGGTGATCCGGGCCCTGAGCTTACGTTCACAGTAAAGGATGGCAAGCTGTTCGTGGGGCCAGTGGGTCAACCACCAATCGCTTTGA
>DATKIS010000874.1:0-4607 GCA_035543975.1 Pyrinomonadaceae bacterium | reverse complement strand
GCACCTTACGATTCAAATCAGTGACTTTGATGGAATACTCACGTGCTACCTGCGTTTCCGAAGTGATCAGAATGACATGATATTTCTCTGCCGAGGTAACGGTGTAGAGCGCCACGACGCCCGCGCCCAACTCCCGCAGCGTTTCGGAAAGGCCCTGGGCGGAACGTAGTTCCAGAGTCTTCGCGGCGCCCTGGCCGGCCTCACTAAACTCCGAGGGCAGTCGCGCCAGAAACTTATCAAAAGCCAGGTTCGCGGCTTCCAGGTCCTGCTCTAATCTCGCCAGCAGGTCCTTCTCTCCGGGAGTCAACGTTTCCTTGCCGCGAAGCTCACTGCTTTTCCGGGCAATGGCGATCACCTGACTCTCGATCTCACGGTATCGCTGAAGCAGCGCCGCCTCGTTGCGGGTTAAAGTCGCGCCGGTGTTCGGATCAGAATCAGCCTCGCTGCGCACGAACTCCAGATACTCTTCCTGCTTAAGTGCGTCGAGCACCTGCTGCGCCTCCGGAATTCGTCCATTCGCAATCAGGAGATCGGCCAATTGCCTATAGGTATCGGCCCTCGAGGTGAGGAAACTTTTCTGCAGGTCTTTATCCAGCCCCGTGATGTTTGACCTGATCCGCTGGAAAGCGTTAACAGCTTGTTTGCCATAGAAGACAGCTAGCTGCGATTTGTCGAGGGCTTTCCAGAGCAGCATCAGTTTGTCGAGGGTCTCGCCTTCGCCATCAGGATCTTTCACTTCGCGTCTGAGCATCAACGCCTGACTATAGAAACCCAGCGCCTTCTGCTTATCTCCGGCCGTGTCGTAAACAGTGCCAATCGTGTGGAGCACTTCGGCTTCGCGAAAGCGATTACCGTCAGCGCGGCGCAGGGCCAGGGCCTGCTGCAGCGCAGCCAACGCCTGGGCCTCGTCGCCTTTGTCTCGATAGAGCATTCCCACCTTCTGCAAAACCATGGCTTCTCGTGCGCGTCTCCCTGCAGTTCGCAAGATTGGAAGCGCGTCGTTGAAGGTGGAGAGGGCTTCAGTTTTCATGCCGAGCCGGTAGTAGGCTTCACCGATATCCGCCAGCGCGACACCTTCCCTGCGCTTGTCCCACTGCACGAAATCTTTATTGCGCTCCGAATTGCCCTCAGCCAGCCAGATTCCTACCTTAAGCTTTCTTCCGACGAGCACCGTCGCCAAAGAATGCTGCGACTCACTTAGGGACTGCTTGTAATACTCCTCTTCTTTCTGCCGTTGACCCAGCGAGGCATAGACGCGGCCAATTAACTCGGCGATCGAGAAGGCGGTCTGATCGTCTTTAACCGGAAGTGAATTAGCGGCTCGATTCAGAAAGTTGAGGGCCTTCTGCCTATCGCCCATGAGAAAATAGGCTTCCCCGAGACGAACCAGCGTGCGACCTTCATCATTCCCGGCAACACCCGCTCGCTGCAGCGCCAGGGCCTGTTCATATAGCTCAATTGCCTTCAAACGATCGCCGAGCCAATTGTGCACCACTCCAATTGAAACCAGCGTTTCGGCTTCGCCTGCCCGGGTTTTTAGAGCCCGCCGCATTTCGAGGGCCTGGCCGTAGGCCTCCAAGGCCCGGGGGTGGTCATTGGAGGCGAAATAGACATCACCAAGCTTTTGAAAAGTATTCGAATAGAACCCGGCGACTTCGTCTGGATACTTTAGTCCCGGGCGCAACGCCAGAATTTCATTTCCCTTCTTGATTGCCTCCGGCCAGTTTTCTTCATTGACGAAACTCTCGAAGTAACCCAAAAGCACCTTTAACCGGCCGCTGATGTCTGGCCGTTTTTCGAGACGTTCGGCGAGTGCCTCTTTGAGCAATGAGTTTTGCAGCTTCAGGGCCTCCAGATGGTGGCTCGCGATCCACAAATCCAGCTGCCGGCTAGCTTCAAAAGCCGTCAAGGCTTTGCTATCTCCCACGGCCTTGTAAGCTTCCATCACCTCTGACTCATAGACACGCTCAGGCTGCATGCTTCCCGGCAATATTCTCAAGGAGCCACGGACCGCGCTCACCGTGGAAAGAATGTCTTGTTCGGCGCGACGATCACCAGTTTCACGGTAGAGATTCAGCGCCTGGCGCAAGCTGTCTAGGGTCTGTGGTCTGTTTTGAAGAGCCAGGTGTATGAGACCGATCCTGGTAAGCACGCCGGCCTGTGCTTCGGTATTTCCGAGTGCTTGCAGAAGTGAGAACAACTGCTTGAACGTCTCGAGAGCCCGGGCGGGTTCTCTCAGTTTGAGTTGAAGGTCTCCGATACTATGGAGCGCTGATATTTCACCGGGACGATCACCCGCTGTACGCCGCGCGAGCACCTCAGCTTCGAGGGTTTCCACCTCTTTTTGATCCTTAATCTCTGCTTCGAGATCAGGAATCTGGACTTCGGCTTCCGATTTCTTTACCAGTCCCGGCCCACCCGCTCTCACCGGAGTGAGGGCCAACGCTTGTTTGTAGGCGTCCAACGCAGCCGCTCGGTTTCCCAGGAGGCGATGAGACCGGGCAATGTTGTCGAGAACCAGAATCCGATCCGCGTCAGTGACGTTAGCTAAGTCTTGAACAAAAAGTTCGAGCGCCCTCTTCTGATCACCGAGCCGTTGGTAGGCTATTCCAATAAAAAAGCGTGAGACGGCTATGTCTCTTGGCTTACCCGTCTCCTGGACGATGACCAGGGCCCGTTGGTAAAAGTCGATGGCTTTGAGCTGGTCCCCCATCCACGAATAGGTGTGGCCGAGTTTGGTAAGCGCATTTGCCTCGCCATTGCGATCTTTCAATTCCTGACGGAGTTTCAATACCTGAGTGAAAACATCGACGGCAGCCTGGCGATGGTCCAGTTCGTTGTGCAACGTGGCTATTCGGACCAGCGTGTCAGCTTCCTTATCGCGGAGGCCCGCCTTGGAGTAAAGCGCCTGGAGTTCCTTATGAGAAGCCACTGCTTTCTCTTTCTCGCCAATCAGCCCGTAACCCGCTGCCACCTCCTCCAACAGACTTGGCTCAGCATCACATTGCTTGACACTGCGACAGACTTCCAGCGCCTTCCGGTTAAGTTCAAGGGCCCTTTCATGCTGTTTGAGGGCGGTGCGGACCCGGGCGAGATTGTTAAGGCTGTAGACTTCAGATACTCGATCGTCTAAGCGCTGCCAAAGCGGCAAAGACTGCTCGTAAAACTCCAGGGCCCTGGCTGGTTCATTCCGGCGGGAGAAGATTCCGGCGATCCTTGAAAGTGTCGCAGCTTCCCATTTCTGCTCCCCGATTTCCCGCCAGATTGGAAGCGCGACTTCAAACTTGACCAGGGCTTCCTGGGAGGTCCTGGTTCTTGACCCATCATTAAACTTGTCGCCTTCCGAGAAGAGCAAATCGGCCGTCAGGTATTTTCGGTCGCGAGGCGTTGCCTTTCTGATCTCGATGTCCTTGAGAGTGTAATTGCCCGGCTTGGCAGTCTTTTCCAGCGAACTCACTTCGAACCGGTATTTGCCTTTCACCGATGCAATCCAGCTGAGCCATTCCTCACCCTGGTCCCCGTTTGGGCTATCGACCGTCCGGAGTTTGGCACCATCCGGCCCATAGAAAGCGAGAACTACGTCGACACCTTCCTGCACCACTTTCAATGAGAGAAACTGGTCTACGCCCAGTTCAACCGGGTAACTTTGGACCTCGCTTCCGGACAGTTTGCCGGTTAGGGGCGACTGTTTTCTCTTGAGCGCACGCAGCTCTTTAACCGGCCCGGCTGTCTGATTTGTTCCAGAAGGAGGAACCAGCGGACCTGAGCTTTGGGAGTTTGGTGACTGCGCGTTCGAAGGTTGGGGATTTTGTACCGAGGTCAACGCCCTTGCCGGAAGCAAGACAAGCATCAGCAAGCCGGCAACTGAGACCAGCCTGAAAGAGACTATCGCGATCGCTCCGTCACGACGCATATTATGGTTTCTTGCTGCCCTTGCGCTGATACGTGATTGAATGCGGCGCCGGAGCATATTGAATGCCCACCGGCTCCGTGGTTCCCTGCAGCGTGTTCTCGCCGACGAGTTTCACTGTGCGCAGAATGATTCCCACACCCCTGACCATTGCGCAAGCCTCATTGAAGCGACTTATCTTCAAGCACCCTAATAAACTGAACCCCCATTTGAAATGGTTCTACGCCAGACGGAGCCACGGTGTATTTCGCGCCCACCAGCCCTCCAGCCCTCCGCTAAGCTCGAAGGTGATCGACTCCACAGCGCGATCAGAAGCCAACTCCCAGGTCCCGAGGAAAGGCTTCATCTTCTCGCTATCCGGTGGCGCACCGAACCACTTCGAAGTCTCCTCGGCCATCGGGGAAAGCAATTTTCTGGCTTTCCTGGCTGATGAACTCGTTCCCGAGATTGAGACCACCTTTGCCGTAGCTCTGCGGGACCGGCATATCCCGATTACGGTCAGTGTTGGTAACTGCCACCACCAAAGCTTCCGGCATTTGCGGGATGGCTGAATAACCGGTCATGAATTGTACTGCGGTCGCAGTAACCGCGCCGGTGCCCTCACCATCCAGCCGTGTAGATGACTGGGTAACGTTGTTTCGAATTGGCATAAGAGACTGGCAGATATACCTGGATCTCACGTTCCTCACCTAGCAGG
>DATKIS010000873.1:0-3125 GCA_035543975.1 Pyrinomonadaceae bacterium | reverse complement strand
GTCCAGGAAGCGGTCAGTAATATTTGGCGACATGCCTGCGCCACTCAGGTGAAGATGACGGTCGAAGCTCCACGAGGAGACTTTCTCCTGCAAATAAAAGACAACGGTCGTGAGTTTGATCCGGCGCAGCAGAAAACGTTGGGAGGACGAGGGCTGGCCAACATGCGGGCTCGCGCCAGCCTCATCGATGCTGATATTTCATGGGAGAAGTTGGATGGCGCGACAACTTTCACGCTACAACTCAAAAGAGCGGAAGCAAGCCCGCTGAGTGGAATCAATTAATCAAAGTATGGATAACTCACTTTTTAGTTTTAGTCCCAAAGTTAAAGCTGCCCTGGCTGCGAATCAGCCAGTCGTCGCCCTGGAATCAACCGTCATCGCTCACGGCTTGCCGCGCCCGCAGAACATCGAAACCGCGCGTCGGCTGGAGCAAATCGTCAGTGAAGCCGGCTCGGTTCCTGCGACGGTTGCCATCCTCAACGGGCGATTCCATGCCGGGCTCAGCGATGAAGAAGTTCGCTTCATCGCCGAAACCGAAGACATCAAGAAGGTCAGCATCCGCGATCTGCCTATCGCCACCGCACAAAAGTGGAATGGCGCGACCACCGTGGCTTCGACGAGCTGGATTGCTCACCGGGCGGGCATCAAAGTCTTCGCCACCGGCGGCATCGGCGGCGTGCATCGTGGTTCGCTACCCGACATCTCCGGCGATTTGCCCGCGCTCGCATCGACACCAATCATCGTCGTATGTTCCGGCGCGAAGATTGTTCTGGATCTCCCGGCTACCCGCGAGTGGCTGGAAACCTACGGCGTTACCGTCGTCGGTTATGGATGCGACGAAATGCCCGCCTTCTATTCGCAACGAAGCGGACTGCCGGTGGATGTTCGTGTCGATTCGCCCGGCAGCGTGGCTGACCTTTTTCACGCCCAGCGAGCCCTGGAGATCCAGGGGGCTTTACTGGTCACCGTGCCAGTGCCCGAAGAGTTTGAAGTTCCCGCGGCGGAACTGGCTGCTGCTTTGAAAGCTGCCCTGAATGAGGCGGAAGTTGAGCGCGTGGGAGGACGGGAACTAACACCATTCCTGCTTTCCCGAATGTCGAAAGCCAGCAAGGGCAAAACGCTCCGGGCCAACCTCGCGCTACTCGAGAACAACGCGCGCGTCGCTGCGGAGATTTCCGCCACCCTCATTTTGTAGGGGGTACGCCGTGGCCGCCCCTCGCTGTATCGCGATTCACGGTTACGCCGCCACCACTCGCTAGCCAGCGACTCGCGGTGGAAGCCCGACGGCTTTGCCCAAAAAGTCCGACGCGTGTCGACGCCAAGCGATTTCATTAGCACCGCGGCTTTAGCCCGGTGAACGACCAGTAGTTCGAAGGCCCTAAACCGTTTTCAACGGTTTCTCGGACAAGACCTGTAAACCGTTAAAACGGTTATGACAAGAAGAAGCGCTCCCTCTTTCCACCGGGCTAAAGCCGCGGTGCTAATAACATCGCTCCGCGTCATGTCTCTTGCATGAAACCTGTGAACGGGATCCAACACGACGAGCGTACGAGACTTTTTGTGCAAAGCCTAACCCGACCGTGAGGGAGGGTTAGATCATCGCTAACGAGCCCCGCCCCGTCCTGTCGACTCTTCCCATTTGGAATATGCGTGCATGCCCTGAAATGTGTTAGTCTGTGCCTCCCAAATTAACGGTCAATGCAGGAGGGAATCATGGCAGAAGAAAAATGTAAGAACCCGGTTTGTAGTTGTCCGCCCCAGCCGGATGGCAAATACTGCAGCGCGTCATGCGAAGGCTCTGGACAAACCATTGAACTTGATTGCGATTGTGGTCACCCGGAATGTAGCGGAAATTTCTAAGATCCGGAAAGTTCCTTTGGACAGGTGAAATCGAGCGCGCTGCTAACCCGCGGGCGCGGTCAACTTCTGGGGCGCACCGCGCCCCTTTTCATTTCCCCGCCAGCTTGAGAAATTGCGCCGCCAACCTCGGTCCGGTTCCCTCGTCTTCATGCTTGAAGAAAACGAAAGTCTCCTGCCAATTCTGAGCGTCAATGCGCTGGCGCCACTCAGCCAGGGTTTCTTCTGAATAGTTCACTCGACGTAGCCGGAGATAACCCCAGTCTGCGGTCTTATCGATGTGTGTAGCAGGCATATCGTCAGTGTCTGAAACGACCAGTGCCCGGTTCTGGTTACGCAGTAGTTCAAGCACATCATCGTCGAACCAGGTGGGATGGCGAAACTCGAAGGCAGTCCTCGGCGTCGAGGGCAGCAGCGTCAGGAAGGCTTCTAATCTCTCCAGGTCTTTCTTCATATTGGGCGGAAGTTGGACCAGCACGACTCCGAGTTGGTCGCCCAGCACTGCCGCCGTTTCGAGAAAGTATTTCATTTCCTGCTCGGTATCTTTCAGTCTCTTGAAATGCGTGATGCGTTGCGAAGCCTTGAGCGAGAAGCGAAAAGACTCCGGCACCTGCTCTTTCCAGTTTTCCAGCATGCTCGGCTGCGGCATGCGATAGAAGGTGGCATTGATCTCCACCGTACTCAGCCGTTCGGAGTAGAAGCGGAGCATCTCTTTAGCCGAAATCTTTTCCGGATAAAAACTCCCTTTCCACTCTTTGTAGCTGTAGCCGCTGGTGCCGACGTAGAGGTCCATATGTGTTACTCGGAATCGCTGCTGACTAAACGTTAGTCTAACCAGGGAAGAACAAGACGATCCACCAAAGGACACTAAACAACTCGAACCAGGAACCCGCTTCGTGAGACTTCGTGTCCTTTCGTGGATCGTTCATGCGAGAAGTTCATCTTAGCTTTACGGTCCGCGGCGCTTAACCGCCAGTCCATGACACCGTGCGCTCGCGAACGTTGAAGCCTCAAGCTAATCTATGGTACACACAGCACCTAAACCGAAGCGCTTAACGAGAGATTCTAGCTCACCCATGTCACCAACCACTACAAACATCGAGTCGCTGCAGCACGAAGATCGGGTCTTTCCGCCGCCACCTGCTTTTTCTGCCCAAGCCCACATCAAATCATTGGCCGAACTCGAAGCATTGCGTGCTGAAGCGAGTGCTGATCCCGAAGCGTTCTGGGCCCGAATGGCCGAAGAGCTCCATTGGTTTAAGAAGTGG
>DATKIS010000872.1:0-10403 GCA_035543975.1 Pyrinomonadaceae bacterium | reverse complement strand
CCGGGTTGCCAAAAGCGCAACCCGGGGCTGGAATTAGCCAACGCTTTCAGCGTAATTCAAAACATTCCATGGTTCTCGCGATTTGTCTCTCTAGTCTCTGGTTCGACGAGTTTTGCAAGTGGCTCTTTAGCTTGCTGCTCGGGAAGACGCAACCTGAAGGTTGTACTCTAAACGCCTGATGCCCAACTATCGCGTTTCGATAAGCTTCGGTAGGTATACCGTCGCCAGGAATTCAAACTGACCCACCACTACAACACTCAAGTCGCTAACCGTTTGGGCCGCGAAAGGATCATCATAGTTGATTAAAAGCCGTCACCACGCCCTCTTCGTCGTCCTCCTCCTCATCACCACCTGGACCTCGTCCTACGCCACTCGGCGGGAACGCCTGATCGAATCGTGGCAACCCCTCCACTACAACGTATCGCTGGTCCTGGACGACCAATTATCCGAGATCGTGAGGGCCACTGCGGAAATCACGATTCTTACGTTGAAGGATAATGTGTCGCTGATCGATTTGGATTTCGGCGAGTTAGCGATTGACTCAATCAAGGTCAACAATGAAGCCGCACAGTTTGAGCGTCAACCAGGATTGCTAAATATCAAACTATCCAAGGCGGTGCCGCGAAACACTCGCCTTGTGGTGATGGTTGCCTATCACGGCAGGCCTAAGGATGGGTTGATAATGTCGAAAGACAAAGCCGGCAAGCCGTCAGCGGTCGGAGACAACTGGCCCGACCGGTTACATCACTGGATCCCCTGCCTGGACCATCCTTCAGCCAAGGCGACCGTCAGCTTCACCGTGACCGCGCCCGCGCGAGCGTTGGTGGTAGCCAATGGCCGGCTCGATCGCGTGGACACTCTGTCCGGCGGAGTTAAGACTTGGAGCTACACTGAAGGAGTTCCTATTCCGCCCTACTGCATGATCATCGCCGCCGGTGAGTTTGCCCAGTTGGCGCCACCGGAGCGCGACGTCACTCCGCTTTCCTATTACGTCCCCGTCCCCGACAAAGACGCTGCCATGCTGGGTTTCTCGACGGCAAGTCCATCGCTGAAGTTCTTTAGTCAAACGGTCGCTCCCTACCCGTATGAAAAGCTGGCCTTGATCGTGGGCGCCACCCGCTTTGGCGGGATGGAGAATTCGAGCGCCATTGTTTTCAGCAGCAACTTGTTCACCTCGCGGCCGAGATCGGAACCCATTAGCAAGGTATTCAACATTCGGGCTGGAACTGTCTCGCTGGTCGCGCATGAGATTGCCCACCAGTGGTTCGGCGACTCAGTTACCGAATCGACCTGGGCTGACCTATGGCTTAGTGAAGGGTTTGCCACCTATTTCGCCGGGCTGATGCTCCAACGCTATGAAGGCGAAGAGGTGTTTCAGGAGTATATGAAGCGAACGGCGGAGACGTATTTCAGTTACGAGCAAAGGACCAGCAGCCCCATTCACGATACCGAAACTGAAAACCTGTTTAGCCTGCTCAACGCCAACAACTATCAGAAGGGCGCGTGGGTGCTTCATATGTTGCGCTCTTCGCTTGGGGATGACGCGTTCTTCCGCGGTATCCGCGCCTACTACAGCACTCATAAAAACGCCACGGCCAGCACCGAGGACTTACGCGCGGCATTGGAGAAGGCCTCAAAACAAAACCTGAAGGAGTTTTTCGCGCGCTGGATTTACGGCGCCGGTCACCCGCGGTATGAGCTGACCTGGTCGTGGAAACAGAGAAAGAGCAGAGACGGAGTCCTGGTGATAACTCTGAATCAGACGCAGAAAGAGGAAGCGTTTCTGATGGCGGTGCCTTTGGAGATCTCAACTTCGAAGGGAGTGGTGCGCAAGTCGATCAAGCCATCCGGGAAGGAGACTACTTTGCGATTGCCGCTAGCCAACCGGCCCACGGCGGTGCGTCTTGATCCTGGCGATACGATACTTAAGGAAACATTGTAGGGGGTGTCCCTCCGTGGGCGCCCCGCCCTTGCCCCCACGTAACTGCGAAGATAAGAAGGGCCAGAGTGATGTCCGTCGGTCGCAAATGCATTTCAGCGAAGACAAGGGGCGCCCACGGAGAGACGCCCCTACAATCACCGCGTAGCCCCATATAGCTCACAACTCAAGGTGCGCTGAACCGAGACTTGTACTCGGGTGACGAAATAAACGCCAACACCATCTGTGCATCCTGCCAGTTGCCATACTGCTTCAGTTTAGCCAACCAAAAGTCGTAACCTCCCTGATCTGGATTGCGCCTCAGATAACCGAGGTACTCCATGAATACAAACGCGTCATCAAACTCTTTGTTGTAGAACGCTTCCCCGTAGGTGGTGTTGAAGGCTAGCGCTCCTCCAACTTGAGTGGTGGTGCCATCTACTACCTTGAAGACCACGCTCGATCGGGTTTCCGTAGCCGGCTGTGCATCGAGGCCGTTAACCAGGGCGGCGCGGTCCGAAGCACTCGCATTGATGCCGGTAGTCTGGAACAGCGTGTCGACAAACTGCTGATTATTCAGCGGATCGTATTTGGCCTTGAACGCCGGTGTGTTCACAAACTGATCGACGAAGGCATGCTTGTTGGCGTTGATGACGTTTGGATCGAGTTGGTCATTGACGACTATTCCCTGGGCGACTCGGGCCACGTCGGCAATGTATTCGTTGTAGAGCGGTCGGCACTGACCGGCATATCCGTCCGGCAGACTTGGGCACTGGGCCTTGGGAGTGTTAGGCAGTTTGCCCAGGGTGCCCCAATAAACTCGGACGACAAACGACCCAGTGTTTTGAAACTCCGGCGATAGGAAGAAGGCCGCGGACGTGTTGGCGCGCTTGCGCTCGGTACACTGCGGCAGGGATTCGCCCGGTTGCCGTTTGGCCGCGTCGCTGCACTCGGTGATCTCACCGCTCCAAAATGCCAGACCAGGCGCATCGGGATCGCGGCTGAGGAAGTCGCGGTAATGTCCCCATACAAAAAAGTCAGGGACGTTGACGGCATTCAGCTTCTCTTCTTCGCTGTTGAGCGTGCCGTCTCCGTCCTGATCGATACTATTGCGCCGGCCTGCGCCAACCGGTACGCCGGTGAACGTCAATTCAGACTTAACGCCCGCTGCCTGCAACAGCATCGCCAGGGACACGGCTGGCTCGTTCAACTTGTCGGTCTGAAACAATCCGTTTCCGGAGTAGAGGAAACCCCGGGCGGCGCCGTTGTAGATACCCCGAACGACCAGGTCACAATTACCGGCCGCAGCCTGGGCCATGAGCAGGTTGATTCGATCCGTGACGGCGGCGGATGCTTTGTTATCGGCATTGACGGTCGTCTGCAAACCAACCGCCGGGGCGATGCCGCTATCAAAAGCCAGGACAAACTGCTCGATATCACGGCGCTGGTTCTCGTTCTGAAAAGTAAAGACTGGAGCATGCAGGAAGTTGAGCAAACTATCAGTCGAGCCGTCATGAATGAACCCGTAGCCGGTCAACTGTTCGCCTGGGGCGCGGGCGAAACCGGTCTTCTGATATTGGCCACGCAATTGGGGAACCTTGAAGTCCTGCGACTCCTGCAGCGCGATCGCGGGAATCAGTGCGCCATTTGTGCCAAAGGCCGGAGTAGTCGTATGGCAGTCGTTGCAGGTAAAGGTGAGCGCGTCAAACCGAACAGTCGTGAAAAGCTGGGCTCCCCGGGCCGCATTCGGTCCTGACGCTGGATTGGGTAAAGTGCGATCGAGGTTCTGATTCGGATTTGGCGGATAAGCGAGACTCTGGATAAACGCACGAAAGTCTGTCATCTCATCCGGTGTTAGTTGACGTGGCCCGCCCAGCAAACTCTCAAACGCCGGATTGAAGTTTGACAGTTGCGCCCGGTCGCCGCGCCAGTGTAATGGCTCAGTTCCGACGATGCCGCGCAGCGACTGGGTGGTCATCGGTCCCTTCATTGGGTGAAAGATGGATGGGCCAAAGCCAAAAGGACCAGCCTGGGGGTTAGGCACGAGCTCCATGGCGCCCTGAGGATCTCCCAGGTCCCAGGCGATCCCATCACGATGACCGTTGAAATGACAGCTCGCGCAAGACACGTCACCGTGCGCCGATAGGCTGGCATCGTACAAGAAGCGTCGCCCGCGACTGGTGCCGACAGGCTCTGGATTGAAGCCGACCGGAGTGGTTGCGATTTGGGCGCGCGTGGCGGTGTCGACAATGCTGACGCTCTCGTCAAAGCGATTCAGCACGTAGAGCAGATTTCGCGGTTGATTTAGTGCCAGCCCAGTTGGGCCCTGGCCTACGGTAATCCGTGCCTGAACGGCACCCGTCTGATCCAAAACTCCCACTTTGGCCGAGCTGGTGGCTGCCACGTAAATGGTTCCATTCGAGGCGCGCGCGATGTCTGACGGGAGGGCCAGACTGTTGCTGCGTTCCGCGTCTGTGCCAGAGGGATTGCCGAAGTTGATATGCGGATTAAGTTCGACGGGAGTAGCTACTGAATTGGTTAGATTGACCAGCGAGAGACGGGTACTCAGAAAATGCCCGCGGAGATTCGACTCAAAGCGCACGTGGTTGCGAGCTTCGTCATTCAGGACCAGGAGTTGGTTATTGGCCGGGTCGACGACAGCATTTCCGATGTGCGTACCAATGTTTCTTACTTCTTTGCTGATTAAGACCGTGGCGCCGCTGCTGTCCAATACGGTCAGGTCAACATCGGCGAGCGAGTAAGGAATAAACGGCGACCATCTTCCGTCGCTTCGTTCGTCTGACCAACTCGATCCATTCCACTTAACGATTAACCCGACACCGGGCGCGGGCGGCAGGGAACCGGACATTGCCGGGTTTGGCGCAGGCGGACCGCCACCTGAGGCCACTTCCAGTGCGGGCACGGTGGTGGTCTGGTTGCCTGACTCGAAGACGGAGACGAATACCTGCGAGCCATTGGCGTTGCGGGTGAGCGCGCGCGGCTGCTTGCCCCGAATTGCAACCACTTGCGGACTGCTGGATGGGTTGGCCGGGTCGTAGACCTTGACCTGACCGGGACCTGAGACACACACAAACGCCAGCGTCTGACCGGCGAAGATCACATCAGTCGGTTCGTCGCCAACGTCAAAGGTCCGGACGACGTTCCAGGTCTGAAGGTCAACTACGCTCACAGAATCCGAGAGCCAGTTCACCACCCAGACTTCACGATCGTTCCGCGCGGCCACGCTGACCGGTTCAAGCCCGACGGGAATTTCGGCCATCAAGGTCAAGGAGCGTCCGGTGATGTGAAAAACCGACAGCGTGTTATTCGGCGTGTTGACCGCCAGGAGGCGTGTGCCATCAGGAGTGATCGTGAGCGGATGAACCTGAGGCGCTTCGAAGTTCTTGTAAGCCGCCGGACCTTGCGCCGATACCGGAGTTGAATAGCGCAGACCGAACCAGAGCAAAGCGGCCGCAACTATCGCGAGACCTACGGCTAGGCGCTCCAGGTGCCTGGTGTGACGGACATTCCTGCCGGTCGAATGATTGGTCGGAACTCGGCCATGGTTGAAGGTTTGTCCTGCGAGAAAACGCCGGGCGGACGAGAATGCAGGTTTTGGCTGCGATTCGGAATATGTTTTGGGGGACATTGGTATTTCGAAAAGGGTGCGATCGCTTTCCTGGTCAATTTCTTGGAGCTGGGGAGAACCGCTCGCTACGTGGGTCTGCACTCTATTTCTACGGTGACGAAAAGTCAATGAGAAGCACGGTGGTGACCTGATTTGAGATATCCGTCATGAAGTCAGTAGCGGGAGCGGTAGCAACCGGGTCTCAGTCTCCAACAAAAGCGTCTCCGCCGATAACGCTGAAAGCGTTCGCCAATTCCAGCCCAGGGTTGCTTCAACCCTGGGGTTCAATGGACCCGTAAGGAACTCTCGCAACTCTGAAAGAGTTGCGACTGCTCGGCAATCTGCGAATCGCGACGCAACTCCTTCAGAGTTGCGTCTTCGAGAAATGAAGGGCAGCCTAGCCAGGGTTGCAGCAACCCTGGGCTGGAATTAGCGAACGCTTTCAGCGTTAGGGCGCAAACCGGATCGCTTTCAGCGTTAGGGCGCAAACCGGATCGCTTTCAGCGTTAGCGCTAACCAGTCGCCGTCGCGCGCTGGGCTTTTGCCTGTCTTGCGGCGCCCGCTGTCCCCAAAATACTTCCTTACACGACACCTCTGCCGCTAAACTACGCCCCGTTCTACGATTGCTGACCAACTAACCTCCAATCAAAACATGGGGTCTATTATGACTGACAAAGACCGAAGGAAGTCTCTTTTCACCACCGCCCTGGTTGGGTTCGTACTGCTGGTTCTGCTCGTCATTGGCGGCACCGGCACGTCCGCGCGACGCGACGCCGAAGATGAACCCGCGGCGGAGGGCCGCCGCATCACGCCCGCCGGTTCGCTGGTTGTCGATCTCACAACCAGACAGCCGGCAGTTGGCGCCTTGCCGGTAGACTTCGTGCGCAGTCCGGACAAGTCAGGTCGAGATGGCAATGGCCGGTATCTGATCGCGGTCAACAGTGGCTTTGGTCTGCAGTTCAACGCCGCAGGCAATCGCAGTCAGCAATCCCTTTCGGTGATTGATCTGAATGCTAAGCCGGCGCCGGCCGTCATACAAAACGTCTACTTCCCCTCACCGCAGAGCATCAACGTTGGTCTGGTCTTTTCGCCCGTAGTGGAAACGGATGGTTCTTACGCGCTGTATGCCGCCGGCGGATTCGAAAACAAGATCTGGATCTTTCGCTTTCAACCCGGAAACCAAACGCCAATCACTCCGACTTCGCCGGGTCCAGAGACGACGGTCACTGCGCCTTTCATAGACGTCAGCGGCTTTACGACTGCCGCACCCTCGCCCAGGTATAACCGAGATCGCGCGCCGGTGTATCCCACTGGACTCGGTATCAGTCCGGATGGCAACACCTTGTTCGTGGCTAATAACCTTGGTGACAGCCTGGGGGTCATCAGCGATGTGCGCGGCGACAGGAAACTCAATCGCGTGGATTTGCGCCATCCGTCAAACCTCGAGGCCTTCACATATCCCTACGCCGTGGCCGTTTCGCCCGGTGTCGCCTCAGGAAACACAACGCAAGCAAACGCGCCACCGACTGTCTTCGTCTCGTGTTGGAACGACGCATCCGTTGCCGCAATACAAACTGGAAATCTAACCCGCCCGGTTTCTTATATTCCCGTTGCCCGTCACCCGACGGCGATGCTCCTGAATCCAAAGCGGACCAGGCTTTACGTAGTCAACTCAAACGCAGACAGCGTCTCGGTAATAGACACTCAAGCTCTCAAAGAGGTGGAGCGGATCAACGTACGGCTGAGTGAGGCCGTGCCGCCAGGTAATAGCCCCGAAAGTCTGGCGCTGGTGGGAAGCACCCTTTACGTGGCGAATGCTCACAGCAATTCAGTCGCAGTCGTCAAACTCTCAAAGCGGGCCGAAGGAGAAACTCAACCTGCCGGCTCAGCCGAGAAGGATAGTGAGGCAGAAGCCCGTGAAGCCCGGGAGGAACGCAGCACCGTCCGAGGTTTCATACCCACCGGTCAATATCCCTCGGCGCTCGCCGTTGCCGGTCAGACCATCTTCGTCGGAAACGGGAAAGGAACCGGCGTGGAGAATTCGTCGGTTGTAGTAAATAACTCTGGCCGAACTCCCAACGTGGCCAACGATCGATATCCCGCCGGTAGCGGACGTGGCAGGCTGCAGGGCGGGCAGTACAGCATCTCGGTGGTGACGGGTAACATAAGCGCGATCGCAATTCCTGACGAACCTGCGCTGGCCAAATACACCCAGCAGGTGATGCGCAACAACAATCTGCTGGGCGCAATGCAGACAAAGCTGTTCAAGGGCACGTCGCCGATTAGGCACGTCATCTACGTCATCAAGGAGAATCGCACCTATGACCAGGTGTTTGGCGACGTCGAACGATCGGGAAACGGCCAGCCGGCCGACGGTGATCCGAGCCTGGCAATATTCGGCGGCGGTGACGCCGCCCGACGCCCAGACGGGGTGAAGCAAGATGTCACTCCGAACCACCGCGCGCTCGCGTTGCGCTTTGGACTCTTGGATCGGTTCTTCGTCAATTCAGAGGCGAGCCCCGATGGTCACAATTGGTCGACCGCGGCGTTTTCCAGTGACTACGTCGATAAAGCCTATCGTTGGGACTATGGCGGGCGGGGACGCACCTACGACTACGAGGGATTTAATCGGCTGCCGGATTACAACCCGGTCCGTGGCGCGCCACCGCTTTTTGGGAAGACGGTGGCTGCGTCGGACGTGGTTGAATACATGCAGCGCTTCATCCCTTATCTCAACGGGTCGCGTGATGTGGCCGAACCTGAAACTCTTTACTTGTGGGACGCGGCGGCCCGGGCCGGCCTGACCTATCGGAACTATGGAGAGTTTATCGGCACGCTTTCGGAAGCAGACGTCGCCGCCATCAGGGACAATCGTGCAAAGTCGTACCCGGACATTTCGCCGACCGTTTCAGCTTTCCCCACCAAGAAATCGCTGGAGGGCCATTTCAGCACCACCTGTCGCAATTTCGATATGGAAACGCCGGATGCAATGACTACGGATTCATATCGGGCGGCGAAAGCTGCGGGACGCACCAACGCCTTAATCACCGTTCAGGGTGATCCGGGCTTTCGCGGGGCGTCGAGGTTTGGAGCGTGGCTCGATGAGTTTCGCGGTTTTGTCGCCGAACGTGAAGCAGGTCAGGACACCTTCCCAAACCTCTCGATACTGCGCTTACCGAATAATCATACCGACGGTCTTAGTGCCGGCAGTCCCAGCCCGCAGTTCTTCGTTGCCGACAACGACTACGCTTTGGGTCTGTTGGTTGAAACCGTTTCTAAAAGCCCTTACTGGAAAGACACGGCGATCGTGGTAGTTGAAGATGATGCGCAGGACGGCCCAGACCACGTTGACTCGCATCGCAGCGTGGCGCTGGTGATCAGCGCGTACAATCGTCCCGGGCAGCTGATCCACGAGTTCCACAATACGGTGAGCTTGATTCGCACGATCGAACTCCTGCTGGGAATCCCACCGATGAACCAACTCGACGGCACAGCGGTCCCGGTAAACATTTTTCGTCAGGAAGCCGACCTGCGGCCTTACGAAGCGCAGTTGCCCAACATCGCTTTGGATAACCTGATTACTCCGAGGCCGCGTGATGCCGCCACGGCGTATTGGATTAAGCGCACTGCCGAACAGAACATGTCACATGCCGATATGGCTGATCCCATGACGCTCAACCAAATCATCTGGTACTCGGTGCGTGGCAATCAAACTATGCCGGCCATTGCCCGGTTACCCGCGTTTGACGTGATGCGCCAAGGGTTGGCGGAGGAGAGGGAAGAGGTGGCGGAAAAACGGCAGCTACGGGAAAGGTAAGACGATCCACGAACTCACAGGGAGCGACACGAATGACTTTCCGGTGTCTGTGAAATCTTCCCTGGGGTGAAATAAAAGCTATGACCGGGGCTTCATCCATTCTGCCCGCTGGTTTAGAGGTGATTAGCTGCGCTTCAGCTAGCCTAAGCTGAAGGCAAGATGCCTGCGCTCCCAACGCTGCGGTCCCAGCGCTTCCAGCTAGTTTGACCCAAACCGGCGACGGTATTCGGGCGACAGCAGAAACGAGCGCACCATCTCCGCCGAGAGGAAATCCCCGTAAGAGTTCAGCTTGCCTAACCAGAAATTGAACCCGGCCGTGTCCTCAGTGCGGCGCATGTAGCCGAAGTATTCCATCTGCACAAACGCCGGATTGAACTGCGAGTCGTAAAACGTTTTGCCATAGGCGGCGACAACCTCGGTCTGTCCTTCTGAGATGACCCGTGTGCCATTAATCACTTTGTGTAGCACTGAAGCTCGCGTCTCAGTTGCGCCGTTCAATCCGTTGACGAGTGCCTGCTTATCGGCCTCGCTTACTACCGTCGCGGTGGTCTGGAAAAGTTTATCCACGTAGCCCTGATTGGTGAGGGCGCCATAGATGCTCACAAACTCAGAACGTTGGACAAACTGGTTGAGGTATTCCGCGCGATTGGCTTCTATTGTCGCACCGGAAATCTGCCCGCCAACAATGATGCCGTTCACCAGTTGCGGCATGTCGCGCATGAATTCGAGAAAGGTGGGTCTACGTCCCAAGCTGCCTTTGTAGACACCATAAATGTACGACCCTGTGTATTGAAACTCGGGAGACAAGAAGAAGGCTCCGCTAGTTGTCTCGCGCTGCTTGTCGATGCACTGCTCTACAGTCTGTCCAGCCGGGCGCCGCGCCGGGTCATTGCACCGGGTGATGTTGTCAGTCCAGAAGTCCCAGCCAGCCTGGTCCGGTTCACGGTTGAGGAAGTCGTGATAGTGCTGGCGGACGAAGTTCCTGGGGTCGTCAATGGCGTTGGTCGGAGGCTCAGTTGGATCGTCGGTGATCTCCAGTG
>DATKIS010000871.1:0-4362 GCA_035543975.1 Pyrinomonadaceae bacterium | reverse complement strand
ATACGCTTTTAAAACTCGCCTTGGATTCTTTCTGCGCGAAAGCCGAACTCGCGCAAACCACGAGCAGCAAGCTGCCCACTAAAATGCTTCTTATCTTCAAGTGTTTTCCCTTTCCTACCAGGACTACGAGTTGGGGAATCGCGTTTACAGATCCGCTAGCAACCCGTTGGCAGCCCGACGGACCTCTTTCGATGAATCTTTCGCTGCCAATTCCTTCATTAACGCTACGACTTCCGGGTAAGCCTCGTGGCTCCGCCATAGGTTCTTCATTACTCTTCCTCGCACACTGTCGCTCTTGTCCGAGAGCAATACCTCTTTCTGCGCGTGGAAGTTGGTTTGAGTAATGTTTCGAAACTCGAGCGCGGTCGCAGCTTGTATTCGTACTGATTCATTTGCATCAGTCAGCGCTCGAGCCAGCATTACGTCCGCTTGTTCGCCTTTAATGCGGCGCAAAGCGAGCGCCGCGTGGCCACGCAAGTCAGCGGACGGATCGTCGAGAAACTTAGACAAAATAGGAAGCGCGGATCCAACACCCGAATTGCCGAGGAACGTGATCAACTGATGCTCCGTGCCGGCTCGGGATGAGAACGTCTTAACCGCCCGCTCGACGATACCAGCCGCTCTTTCCGGCGAACGCTTTTTCAGGCTATGGGCGATTGCGCCGAGCTGAAGTTGCGCCATTCTGACAGTCGTTGTTTCAGGGATGTCCCACGCAATCTCCTCGACTGCAGCTTGCGCAGCCTGGGTCGGTTTCTTCGTGGCGCCTATGGCCGTGATAAGAGCATTAGCAACTGCCTCGTCGTGGCGGCGTTTTCTGAGCGCTTCAACCAAAGTCTGTTGCGCTTCACCGTGACCCACCGCGCCCAGGGCACCAGCGATCAGTTGCAGAGTTGCGCCGTTTGGGTCGGAGGATTGCAACATCGCGCCGAGTTCAAGACAGGTCTCGGGCTGCAGAAAGATCAAAGCTTTGACCTTTGAATAGAGCTTGGAGGAGTCGATCTCCGAATCCCCTCGCTCAGCCGCATCAAGCTCTGCCTTAATGGTAACCAGCGAATCGTCGGCCAGCTGCGCTCTATATATCGTAGTCAACTGGGCTTGCTCAGAAGGCGAAGCTGACAGGGCGATGGCCGACCTGGTGCGGCTTCGTTTAAGGTAATCTGCAACAGCCGACGCGAGTTCCGTCGCCGGCGCTTTCGCTTCACTCAACAACGCAAGCTGAATTTCGTTTCTCGCTCCTCCGACCACCTTGTCTGCAATGAAGACGGTCTGACTTTCGACGCCAGAAAGCGATTCGATTCGCCCTTTGCCGAAATCGAACGTCACGTCAAAGGCCGCTTCGGGCACGATCGTCTTTGGGGCCTGAGGCAGTTCGCTATCCTCATCCACATCGTGCGGAAAATATTGGAGTTTAGTCTTGCGAAATGAGGCTGTGTGACTTCGTTCAGGCGCGGCGGTTTCTTGTCGCGCAGCCGGCAGCGCATTGTATTGCGCGCGATATTCACCGCTGGGGTCGTCTTCGTCCAACTGCCACTCATTCGCATCGGCTTTTTCGGGACGCGCGAATTGCATTAATCCCAGCAGCGAACGGCTGAAATTTTGGGTCGCGGCGCTCTGGTTTGAATCGAACAGCAACGACCTGATTCGTCCTTCAGCGTCAATCTGGCAAACCGTGGGGTGGCCCAGTTCGGCCTGGATCAGATTCGTATTGATCATGGCGCCCATGTCGCTTTCGACGTTGATTTGCGAGTTAGTAAAGCGGTAATTGGCAATTGTGCTCGACCCGTTTCGCTGAATCGTGGTCATCACGACGGTTGCCTCTACAGTCACCTTAAAGAGGCGCGGGCTACCGGTGCGCGCCTTTCTCTGCCCAGCCACGGCGACAGAGCCATACATGGCTTGCAAGTCGGTGAAGGAATTGCTTGTGTACTTGAGGCGGTAAACGAGCTGGTCGCCGGGCGCAAGCTTCCAAACGCTGGCTGCCATTGGCCCGTTTGCGGTGGAAGGCGCGCCATTGTTGCTGCTACATCCATTGCTGAGTGCAGAGAGCACCATCAGCGACGGAACGAGGATCCAACGCGTGCGCGAGAGTGTTTGGAGTAAATTTGGGATTTTCATAATTAAGTTAATGGAAGACCGCGTTACGATGAATTGAAGAGCGGCGGATAATCAGTTCGGAGTCCCTCAGCAGATTCGGAACTGATCGTCCGTGCCACATCAGAAACTACCTTCGAACAACGTCGCCCGCTCCGGATTGCTCGCGAGCAGGTTATATCCTTCCCAACTGTAGAGATTGGTCGACCACTTCTTGCAGAAGGGGCATATCCCTGCTTTCGCCCAGCCATTGAGGTTGCCGCCAAAGGTCGAGAGATCGGTGATGCGCCCCACGTAGTGGCCGCCCGAGCCGGAATACAAGTCGAACTCGACAACAAAACTTGCGGAGATCAGATTTACAGTCCCGTCGACGCCTACCGACACCACGTCATACCCGCCTGCTCCGAGCCCCACTCCTCCTTCCAGGTAAATGGCGACGCTCAAGTGCGGACCTGCGGAAATACTGAACGGTGTTTGTTCTGAGGGTGAGAGTCGCACCGTTCCACCGACGCCTATCTGGCCCCTGATGCCGACCGTTGCACTGACGTCAATTGGGCCGATTGGGAAACTCAAAGTGAAGCTGTGATTGATGGAATGCGATTTGTCGAAGGGAATCGTTAGCGATCCCGGGACAGATTTTTCACAATCACCACAGAGATCCAGGGGGCCGACCATGATGATGACACCGGCGCTGGTCTCCCCCGGATGAGTCACTGCGTACAAAGCTTGGTCGACCTTTAATGGGACCATCTTGCCCCACCCGCTCATATTCAAAAGCGGAAACGCAAACCCATAAACTGAGCCATCGGCTTCGAAGCCAATTTTTGCGGATTGTTCCGTCGGGGACCCCTTCGATTCCACCCAGGTCTTGAGAGTGACGCTCATCACTTGAGGATCGCCATAAGACAACGGCGCTTCCAGACGAGGAATGTCGTTGGCCAGTATCTTCGCCGGGACAGGAAGCGCTGGTCTTATTACGATTGGCGGGCCCTTGAACTCTGGATGAACTCCGTACGTGACAAGCACCGGGCGCGACGGATATCCGGCGATTGAACCATCGGCATGGACTGGAACGACTCTGACCAGATAATCGACCGAGACTGCTGGTGGATTGCCCACGACCTGAGCGAAATCAATCGCAAACAGGTGCTGCCTTTGCACAGATCCTAACAGGAAGGCTGCGTTACCGCTTCGAATCATGCTACCCGGCGTCTGCCAACCCACTAACTCCTGTTCGTCAAACTCCGAGGCCCAATCCTTAAAAAAACTGCCGAAGGGGTCGTGGGTGCGCTTCGTTGCGACAACTTGCCAGACATACCTCTGCGCGAGTCGTCCTGTTGGCGCATTGAGATAATTGACATAGAAAACGACGTTAGTCCAACTGGCCTTCACGTGTACTGCAGTAGCTCGAACTCCGTCTTCCGCCCATCCTGGATTCGTACTCATTCCTGGCAGCTGCGCTGCTTCTGTGTCCTTGCCAAGCCCTAATATCTCCCGGTCGCCGGGAACGAAATCAGGTCTCGTTTTCGGGAAAGTGGATCGCGGCGTCACGGTGCTAACGGGCTCGAGCAAAGCGCCGACCTTCTCCTGATAAAGACCGCTTCTGACCCTTGAAGAAAAACCCCTCGGCGCGACTTTTCCGAAATGTGGATTGACCGTCCTGACATAGTCGCGGTGGGCCTGCGCGAGAGCGTCCAGGCGTGCGGCCGTCCTCCGATTCGGCGGCGAAAACCGTGTGCTCCGGACTTGAGCAAGTATCCTTTGTTGATCCACTACAACTTCGTTCGTGACGACCTCTTTTTGCTGATCGCGAAATGAATGTCCCAACTTATTGAGCCCGGCCTCGAGTTGGTTCATTTGCTCATAATATTTCGCCGCGGTTATTTGGCGGCGGTTTCCGAGCGTCAACATGGTGTCTGGCGTAACCGCCTGGCCCGTTCGTGGGTCAATCATCTCGAGCGGCTTGAAGGCAATAGGTGCGCGTGCGGGGATGCGCATGACTTTCGAATCGATTCGGACTTGCCGCGTGCGGTCACGCGGTGACTGTCGCTGCTCGTCGGGAGACGGCCTACGTGGAGGGGGCGTCGGGCGAGGTATCGGACGAGGTATCGGACCAGGTATCGGACCAGGTCGCTGCGTGAGCGCCGTCGGTACCAGGGTACAGGTTGCTAACAGAACTAATGCGAGAAGCGATGCCCAACGGTGATGGCGACGGTTATTAATTCTGTTCTTCATTTGCTCTCCCTGTGTATTAGAAATTCAGGTTCGATT
>DATKIS010000870.1:0-3014 GCA_035543975.1 Pyrinomonadaceae bacterium | reverse complement strand
CAGAAAGTCGATCTACCTCAGGGTTATACCAGAAACGCCGAAGAGATGTTTACGCTCGATCTTATTCTCAGGCCTAAGAAAACAGCCGCGAGCGCGGGGCGCAACGGGGTCGTTTTCGTTCAAGACGTACCTGAAGCCGCCCAGGCTGAATACAAAAAAGGATCAGACCGTCTGAAGAACAATAAGTGGAAGGAAGGAGAGCTTGCCCTACGCAGTGCGGTGGAACTATTCCCTGATTACTTCATTGCATTGGAACTGCTCGGCACAGAATATGTAAAGCGCGGAGAGTTTGAAAACGCGGTCCCGATTTTGGCACACGCTCTCGAGATTAATCGATCTGCTCCCAAAGCCCTTTACGCTCTCGGCGTGGCCACTCTCAAGCTAAATCGGCCGGGCGACGCCACGGACTGGTTGCGAAGGGCGGCTCAACTGGATGCCAACAATGCAAACGTCTATATGATGTTGGGGATCTCTTATGGACAAATCGGTGCACTCGTCGAAGCTCAAGAATCGTTGGTGAAAGCCTATCAGCTGGGAGGCTCAGAAGTCGCCGACGTTCATCTTTATCTCGCGGGCATATACAACAAACAGGAGAAGTACCGCGAGGGGGTGAAGGAGCTCGAGTTGTATATGAAAGAAAAAAAAGAGAATGACATCGACCCGGTGAAAGTGAATGCCATGATTGAGAAGCTGAAGGCGAAAGAGAAAGCAAAGAGACTCTCCACTCAGTAGGGTGTTAGGGTTCCTTGGGATGGACTATCTGCAAATCAAGCGACGACCCACTAACTCACATGAAAGGGCCACGAAGTTTCGGTGGTCTTTAGCCGTGGTGAATTAAACACCTAATCGATAAAGGTGAAGGGGCTGCCAACGAAGATAGTCGGCAGCCCCTTTTGTGATGCTCAGTCCGGCGAAGGACTCAGCTTAGAAGATCAGACGGATACCGAGTCTGACTTGACGAATGCCCTGGTAAGCGTCCTGGCCTTCTGCTGTAAGACCTGACCGACGCGTTCCCGGACGTCCATAGGTAGGATCGATATTCGGTGACGGCGATCCGTTGTTGGGATTGACCAGGTTGGGAATGTTGAAACCGCCGGAGAAGAAAGCCTGTTGCCCGGCAATCGAATCGGTAATGCTATTGCCGTTAATCGCAGTGATGTTGCCATTGCGATTAATTCTGCTTCTCAGATTCAAGATGGCAGCCTGGTTGAAAAGGTTCTGCACGTTGGCTTCAAATCTCAAGCCTACGCGCTCGGTGATGTTGTAGGTGTGTTGGACCAGAAGGTCGGTCTGGGTGTAAGCATCACTTCGTCCGAGGTCTCCACGGCCGTTATAAAAGATCGGAACGATCACTGTGGCTTCAGAAGTCTGCGGAGATCCGCTAAACGCCACTTGCGAGATTCCGAAGTTGGTCGTGCCGGCACTCCATCTAACCGGAAGGTTAACGAAAGCCGTAAACGCATGTGGGCGGTCGGTGCCGAGTCGGCCATAAACGTTGTTACCGTTCTGGTCGAAATTGCCGTACGGCAAGTCGAAGTTGCGGGTCACGCTTGGATCCGAACGCCCGTTCTCGTCTGAGTTAGCCAGACCGGAGTAGTTACCCCAGAGCCTGCTTAACGTGTAAGACAGGAAATAGCTCAGATTCTTGGCGCGGCCTTCCCTGAACCGACCATCATAGCGAACCTCGAAGGCGTCATATTCCCGAACCGCTTTGGGAAACAGCGACTGGCCAGGTTTCAAATTAACCTGAACCCCATTCAGCATGTTGTTGGTGTTGCTGCGCTGACCGAATCCCGGATTACCAATTACGTATACTTCATTGCCATCTGCATCCAGAGTTCCGATGTCCTCGATGGCCCGGTCCAGGCGTTTGCGAGTGTAACGGAAGGCCAGAACATTATTCTGATTTACCTGGTGCTCCGACATCACGGTGAACTCGTGCTGGCGGTAAGGCTTAATGTCCGGATCGATTCCTTCCAACTCACCCTGGGCATTGATGGGCACAGTGCGATTGTCGAATTGAGTGATCTGGGCTCCCAGCGCTGCCGGGTTAGACTTACTGAGCAGAGTTACATTCGGATTGTCCAGCCGGTAAACGTGGCTGACCCAAAAGTCACCGCCGAATGAGCCACGCGCCAATTCATATTTCATCACGTCGTAGTAGACGCCGTAGTTGGCGCTGAGTTTCCATTTACCGTTTCCATAGACGTCCCATGCGCCACCGAGGCGAGGCGCAATCTTATCGCCCCAACCAAAGGCAACGGGGTTGGCCACTTTGACACCGTTTACTTCGGCCGTGTATGGCGGGAGAAATTCGTTTTCAAAGCGCAGGCCCAGATTAAGGTTTACGCGCGGGTGTATTTTCCACGCATCCTGAATGTAGAAGCCCTGGTTGCGACTGTTGACTTTGGCATTATGTCGAGTGCCATCTTCCCAGTAGTAGTAACCGTAGGTGCCTCGTGCCTGGCTAATGGCTCCGCGCGAAAAGCCTTCGCCCCAGAAGATTCTGAAATAGCCGTTCAGGTAATCGTCCTCCACGTCGTTACCCAGCCGGTTCAACGCATACCCACCCTTGAGGACGTGGGACTGATTGAAGATGGTGGCCAGGTATGAAGCGTCGGCGTAAAAATTGTGACGAGTGGTGATGTCGCGCAGCGTAAGGAAGTTTGGACTGATGTTGCGGAAACCGGTGTTCCCAGCAAATTGCGCCGGTACTGCCGGCGTGGTCTGTTGCGACGAGTTGGTAAAATACTCGCGGAAAGAATCGCCCGGCAGACCGTAGGCCCCAGCTGCGCCGGTCGTGAAGGCGCCATTCAAGCTTGGTCCCTTGTCATTAAGATACTTGTAGCCGAAACGAGCGCTGATTACCCACTTCGAAGTGGGCGTATAGGTTACCGACGCTGAGGTGGAATTCGATGGAGTAAATCCGCCGCCTACTCGCAAATCGTTTGCAGGCGCGGCCACTCGAGGATCTGAGCTGGGTAGAGTTCCCGTAACCTTGGTGGGAGTCCAGA
>DATKIS010000869.1:0-3711 GCA_035543975.1 Pyrinomonadaceae bacterium | reverse complement strand
CAAGCAATGACGTTACCGAGCGAATCGCGTGCGAGGCTGGCCGATCGCCTGGTAGAAAGTCTGGACATTGACGAACTAGGTCCCGTTGATCGGCTGTGGGTGTCTGAAGCAAAACGCCGGCGGGACGAAGTGAGAACAGGCCAGGTCCAACCGATTGATGGCGAAGACGCTCTCCGTAAGGTTCGAGACTCCCTTCTCTGACTTCGTCCTTCAATCCATGAAATATGTGTTTCACCCAGAAGCGCTTGAAGAATATCGAGCAGCGGCACACGGGTACGAAAAGCGCGGGAAGGCACTGGCGTTACGATTTGTGTCCGCAGTCGAAGAGGCAATCTGGAAGATTGCTGAGGCGCCAGAGCGCTGGAGAATCGTCGAAGAGGATGTCCACCGTGGCTTAACTCACGTTTTCCCTTACGGGATCCTTTACACAATTGAATCCGATTTCGTTTTGATCGTCGCGGTCATGCATCTTAGCCGCGAGCCGGGGTATTGGAAACACCGACTGACCGAGAATTAAGAACGACGTCATCTCAAGCGATCTCTTTGAAGATCGCTTTACTCAAGAACTATTCTTCCCTTAATTGTCATTTCGTTAATAGCTTGGGTATTGCTTGAAACCTCCACGGGCGCTCGCCACACCAACGTCTTAATCCGACAAGTCCCGGTGTTGTCTTCCCGGCAATAGAAGAGCGTGAGCTGCAATCGAAGTTCCGCTTTGCCCGGCTCAAAAGTCCGCACCGGAATGCGCAAAGGCAGTTGCAGGGTTTTCGAGGAGCGACTCACGACTTTCTCGCGCCCAGTAGCGCCCGTTATGGTTTCAGAGACCAGGCCCAATTGTTGGGCGCCGCTCTCAACCGAGATTCGGTAGCGTTGTGGTGCGGACGGATTCAGATGATAACCCGCCGGCAACTCCACCTGGGCCACTACGGCTGCGTCATTTCCGGCACGTAGGATTTGCGGAGCGAGCTTGACCTCTTCTGCATTGGGGCCATTCTCACTTTCCGCGCTAACGTCTGTGGCTGAGGAAGGCGGTTGCAGCCCTTTGATATTCAGGGTGGACGTTTCCCTGGTCTTGAGGTCAATCACTCGCACGGCATGGTTATTTGTGTCCGCGACATAAAGCTTACCGTTGGCGGAGGCGAGGCCGGCGGGTTCGTAGAATGAAGGCGCGGGGCCATCAGCCTGTCCGGGTTTGCCGCGTCCGAGAAACGATTTGACTGACCGTCGCCTGGTGTCGAGTTCTTTGATCTTATGGTTGTAGGTGTCAGCGATCAAGATTTTGTCATCAACCGCAAGCACGCCCAGAGGATGCTGCAATCGCACGTCGTCGCCGGTGCCATCAGCGTCGCCAAACTCAAACAAATCGCCGCCCACGAGTGTTTCAACTTCACCGCTCGCTGGATCGATGGCCCGAATAATATTCGACTCGCTATCAGCGATGTAGAGTCGTTTGCCGTCGGAGGTGATGCCTGAAGGTTGAGCGAAGGCGGCTTCAAGAAGAGGGCCATCCTTGCGGGCCTCCCGGCCGGAGCCGGCGAAAGTCGATACCTCCCGCTTATCGAGGTCCAGCTTCCAGATCTGATGTGGACCGGCCATCGTGATGTAAAGCTGCCGACCTACCAGTTGCAGGTCCCAGGGCGAGCTTAACGCGATGGTCCGTGCAGGGCCTTGCTGGAAATATTCCAGCGACTGTTTCCCGGTTCCAGCGACGGTTTCTACCGTCTTTGCCTTAAGGTCGACGCGACGAATCAGATGATTCTCCGTGTCCGCTACATAAAGGTTGTCGCCGTCCAGCGCCATCCCCTGGGGCCGGTAGAAAGTCGCTTTGTCGAAAGCGCCATCGCCAACGCCGGCTGGACCACTTCCAATGACATCGATGAGAGTTCCGTCGAGCCTGGTGACGACGATGCGGTTGTGGTTTGAGTCGGCAATAAAGAGTCGACCACTTTTGGGGTCCGCGACAATCTTTCCCGGGAAGGCGAGTGGGAGGTCGCCGACTTTCGCCCGTTCCAGTGCGAGCTTCAACGGCTCTTCATTAAGCTCGCCGCGTTTGCGAAACTCCGCCACGGTTGCCGCGATTGTCTGGTCAAGCGCCTGGTAGTTACCTTCGCCCTCAACCCGTCCCAGCACATAGCCGGCCGGATCGATTAGGTATTGAGTGGGCCAGGCTCGCACCGCGTAGTTCTGCCAAACCTTAAAGTCGGCATCGTTGTAAACCGGATGTTCTATCTCGTAACGGAGGATGATGCGGCGAATGTTTTCGGTGTCCTTTTCGTTTTCAAACTTGGCCGAGTGGACCCCAATAACCACCAGCTGATTCGGATACTTTGCCTCGAGCTTTTTTAGATCGGGAATGATATGGATGCAGTTGATGCAGCCGTAAGTCCAAAAATCCAGCAGCACCACTTTGCCTTTCAGGGTAGCCAACGAGAGTGGCTTGTCGGTATTCAGCCAGCCTCGGCCGCCCGTGATCTCCGGCGCGCGGACCCGAGCCTTATCCTGCATGGACATCGCAGACCCTTTCAAGAGTTTGGATTGAGCCGGGAAAACTGCCCCTGCGCTTACCAGGAGCGTCAGTATTGCCGTCACGTCTAAAAGTTTCCTTATCAGATTTCTCAAGGTTGCCCCTTATTGCTTAGCACAGACTCTCATGCGTGTGATTTAGCCTTGAATAGTCGTCTGATAAGACATTCTATCTGGGTGGCGGCTTTGCCTCAAAAGCCGCGGCCGGATTGTTTAGTCACCTTGGGTAGATATTAAGCTGAATGCGTGCCAGAGCAGGCCCTGCCTTCGTGCCTCGGGCTCGGCGACGAAAATTGCGCCGGACTGGGAGGCGGCCGACATGGGCGTAACCAGACGCATGCATCACGCGCTGCGTCTGCAAGCCTGCAAGTGAGATCGCACCTCATACGGACCGGATCCAGAAAAACTCCGATAAATCACGGAAGCGGCAAGAACAGAGGAATCTTAGTTCGAGATGTTTCGTGTGCTTTGGCGGATCGTCGCTTTTTCAGCATCCAGCTAGTAGCCAAAGAGTGAGTAGGCTAGAATGCGCGATGATCCGCCTCGGGTTTTCTTCGCGCATGAATAACAAACCGATCCATAATCCAGATTTTCTCGAGCAAACGCGCGCCGACCGTCCAACCCGCTCGCTGCAACTCTTCCAGTCGGCTTCGTTTCTTTGTGGCATTTTTGAGAACGAGATTGCCACTGTTTCGATCTGGCGCGACCCCACCCCCTTGCCGCATTCCCCGCCCACGATTTTAGGTGTGGTAAGTATTCAGGGCCGGATGTTGACAGTCCTGAATCTTGCGATGCTCCTGGACAATGCAATTTCTTCCAATGACCCACTACCGGCTAACATCCTGGCTCTGCGAGGCGACGAGCAACTCGCCCTGCCGGTCGATTCCCTGGCTGAAACCATTGTGATTGAGGATAGTGTTCTTGATGGAGCTCAAAAGCATAGGGATGGGATTATCCTGGGAGTTATCAACCAAAACGGTATTGAGGTAACTGTTCTGAACGTCAAAGAACTCTTCCCAAGCGCGGTCCAGGGCCGCGAACGTCGGCGTCGCCGCTTCTAAGGTTTGAGCTGAGAGCGCAGGCATCCTTGCCGCCTATTCTCATCTTAAAGACTTTTCGCACTGATTATTTGGCCTTTCTCTCTTCCGCTAGTAACGCGTAGTTCCCGAAATCTGTGTGCTTCCTTCG
>DATKIS010000868.1:0-4032 GCA_035543975.1 Pyrinomonadaceae bacterium | reverse complement strand
GGGCAGGAGGCAGGAGCAGGAGGCAGGAGGCAGGGGCAGGAGGCAGGAGGCAGGAGGCAGGAGGCAGGAGGCAGGAGGCAGGAGCAGGAGGCAGGAGCAGGAGGCAGGAGCAGGAGGCAGGCGGCAGGAGCAGGCGGCAGGAGCAGGCGGCAGGAACAGGCGGCAGACGGCAGGGGAGGCGAGCAGGACTCAGACCAGGAAAGCTGGCGGCGAGCCGTGGTCCTGCCTCCTGCTCCTGCCGACTGGCTCCAGCCCCTGCCACCTGATCACGGGTTGATCAAGTTATTAAGCTTCTCAGCCCAATCCTGATCGAGGTTTTGGAGGATGTTGTACTGCTGAACCGCCGCGTCGCGGTTCCCCATGGCCAGAAGAGACTTTCCAAGGTTGTAATAAGCCTTGCCGAGATCCGGTTTCAGCTGGATTGCCTGTTTGAACGACGCCACCGCGTCAGTGATTAGATTCATCTCCAGGTACGCTTCACCCATATTGTTCGGCACATTGGCATCACCCGGTTTCAAAGCCGAGAGCTGCTTAAATGTTTCGATCGCTTCCGGATATTTCTTCGAGCGCAAATACCTGGAGCCGAGACGCTCGTAGGCGCTCACATAGTCGGGTTTCAGTTTGATTGCTTGTTTGTAAGCCTGGATTTCATCTTCTGGTTTTCCCCAGTCACGGTAAACCAGGCCCAGCGCGTAATGGGCGTCCGCAGCATTGTAGGGATCCAATCTTATGGCCAGCCGATAGTTCTCCGCCGCGTCACGGTAGTTTTTTAGATAGTAATTTGCCAAGCCGATGTTGAAATACGATTCGGCAGATGGCCGAAGACTCACAGCTTTCTTAGAGGCCTCAATTGCCTCGGCGTGACGGCCAAGCTTTTCGCGGCAAAACCCCGTTTGTGCCCAGGCCTCGGCATAGTTGCTGTCGGACTCCACCGCCTTTTCGAAATATGGCAGTGCCTTCTCGCAGTCGTCCTGTGAAAGGAAACTAAGACCGTCGCGAAAGGCCTGCACTGCTTTGGCCCGTTTGTTTCGGCCGCTGGCGGCCACCAGATCTGATAACGATAACAGAGGCCCGCTCTGGAGTTGTGAGATCCGTTCCGAGGGTATGGCGAAGTTGATACTCTGCCCTCCCGTAATTTGGAGGGTTGCGACGCCAATCACCTGACCCTGCATGTTCACTACCGGGCTACCGCTTGATCCCGGGGAAATGGGCGCGGTGATCTGAATGATGCGGCCAAAGGTCGGTATATCTCGGACGGCCGAGACAATCCCATTAGTGACGCTTCCCTCCAAGCCAAAGGGATTTCCAATTACTACCACGCTCTCGCCTTCCTGAGGCGAGGTCTTGTCCAGCAACAACGGCCGCACCTGATTCAGAGGCACATCAACTTTCAGCAACGCGATGTCCCCTTCGGCGTCAACCGCCAAAACCCCCTTGACCGGATAGGTGCTGCCATTCGACGAGTGGACCTCAGCTCGATACGCGTTATCGATCACATGTCGGTTGGTTACCACTCGATCAACGTCGACGAAGAATCCGCTGCCGCGTGAAAGCTTTTCGCCGCGCACGTCGTAGGTCTCAATGGCAACGGCAGATGGCTTGATGCGCCGAACTAGTTCCGGAAGCGTGTCTTGTGAAAGCGGCGGGGGAACAATGCCCGCAATCAGAAATAGGAACCAGATGAACTTCATGAATGCTTTACGTACCTGTGAAGCGGCTTTGTTGTCCCAGAGAAACTATCCCACACAATCACACGAAATCTCACGCAGGACCGCCGGCCCAGCCGCAACGATTCTATAGTCCGGCCAGCGCGAGGCCCTGAACGCGCGAGACGATGTCACTCAATTTTACGTCCTCGGTGGTCTTCGTCGAGCGTTCAAAGAGTTCGACCACTCCGTCAGCAGCCTTCTTACCAAGCGTGATGCGATACGGAACGCCGATTAGATCGGCATCCTTGAATTTTACTCCGGCGCGCTCGTCGCGATCGTCGAGCAACACATCGAGTCCCGCCCGTTGCAGGTCATTGTAGAGTTTCTCGCCCGTCTCCTTGAGCGCGGCGTCTTTCACATTGGTAACTGTGACGATCACGTCGAACGGCGACAAAGACTTAGGCCAGATGATGCCATTCTCGTCGTGATTCTGTTCGATCGCGGCCGTGATTATTCGTTCAACTCCAATTCCATAGCTTCCCATCACAATCGGCACAGGTTTGCCGTCGGGCGTCAGGACAGTAGCTCCCATAGATTTAGAGTATTTGGTTCCCAGCTTGAAGATGTGACCAATCTCCATAGCCTTGAAAACATCGAGTGTCCCTTCTTCGCACCGCGGGCATTGCTCGCCGGAAACGGCACTCCGCAAGTCTGCCCATTTGTCGGGTTTTATGTCGCGTTCAATCTCGACCCCGCGCAGGTGATGGTCGTCCTTATTGGCTCCGGTGGTCATATTCCGACGGCCCTGTAGACCGAGGTCGGCCACGATAACTAATTCAAGCTTGGCCTCTGTGGCCTTGTCCCGTGCTCCGACACCTCCCAAGCTCCCAGCTCCGGCGCCGAGTAGTTCGCGAATTTCTTCGGCGTGTGCGGTTCGCACTGCGGTTGCACCCAGGTTGTCAGCCAGCTTGGTTTCATGGAGTTGATGATCGCCACGCAGCAGGACCAGCACGGGCTTTGGTTCATTATTTATGGTGGCTACATAGACCAGCGACTTGATTTGGCGATCCGCCGCCGCGCCTCCAGGGAAAGTCGTCAGATCTTCAATCGTGCGCACGCCCGGAGTTGGAAACTCTTCAGGAGCCTCAGGTCCCGACGGATCTTCGACCGGCGCCAAACGCGAAGTAGCTTTTTCGAGGTTTGCTGCATAGCCGCAGTTTGCGCAGCTCGCAATCAGGTCTTCGCCCGCATCCGTCTTCGCTACAAACTCGTTAGATGCAGAGCCTCCCATCGAGCCGGACGAAGCTTCGACAATTGAAAACTTGATACCGGCCCGCGTGAAGACCCGTTTGTACGCTTCCTTCTGATCTTCAAACGAACGGTCGAGGCCCGCTTCATCAACGTCGAAAGAATAAGCATCCTTCATGATGAACGTGCGCAGTCGCATAAAACCCGACTTCGGTCGCGGCTCGTCGCGAAATTTGATTTGGATCTGATACCAGACCTGCGGGAGTTGTTTGTAGGAGCGCAGTTCGTTGCGGGCGATCGTCGTAAAGACCTCTTCGTGCGTCATACCCAGACACATGTCGGTGCCTTTTCGATCTTTGAGTCGAAACATGTCGTCGCCGATGGCATCCCACCGACCAGACTCTTTCCAAACTTCAGCCGGATGCAGCGCGGGCAGATAAAACTCCTGGCCGCCCACGCGGTTCATTTCTTCGCGCAGAATCTGCATTACCTTCAACGCCACTCGCTGGGCGAGAGGCAGGTAAGAATAGATTCCCGCGCCAAGCTGCCTAATCATCCCGGCCCGGAGCAGGAGTTTGTGGGAAACGACTTCGGCGTCAGCCGGATCTTCGCGAAGTGTAGGAATGAAGTATTGTGACCAGCGCATTATTTTTTTGGACTTAAACTTTCCTGAGATTTGGTTACGGATTCATTCTCGCTTAGCAAAAGAGTTAACGCAAACAGCTGGTAGTAGTGCCCTAATTTGAGGTTTTCTCTGTGCCTACCCTGTGTTCTCTGTGGCTTCGTGGTGGAAATACGCGGAAAACACTCATCACAGAGACACAAAGAACACGAAGGCGGCACAGAGATTCGGAACGCGTTGCTACCTCCCGGAGCGTGATGTACCATCGCCTCCTGCCACACTTTTCGACTCGACGGAGATTCACTAATGAAAATCGCCCTGGCCAGCGACCATGCCGGTTATGCCGAGAAGGAGCGCTTGAAACCGCTGCTCCGCGAGCTGGGAGCCGAGATTGACGACCTGGGGACCACTTCCGAGGAGTCGGTCGATTATCCTGATTTTGCCCGCAGGGTTGCTGAGGAAGTCGCACGTGGGCGTGCCGATCAGGGAGTGCTTGTTTGCGGTTCGGGTACG
>DATKIS010000867.1:0-10298 GCA_035543975.1 Pyrinomonadaceae bacterium | reverse complement strand
CGTTTACCTCTGACTTATTGACCTGCGAGTTCTTCACCGAGTCGCTTAAGTTGACTGCGCACCGAACCGTCGTAAATCGTCGAACCGATTCGAGTGACGATTCCACCCAGTAGCGCTTCGTCCGTTAGAAAGCTCAACCGGATTTTCTTTCCCGTCATTACCCCTAGCCTGTCTTCAAGTGCCGCCTTGGTCGCATCAGCTATGGGCCGAGCCGACGTTACCTGGGCGCTGACAACGCCCGAACGGTCGTCAAGCACCTGGTCCAGCTTCTCAATGACCTGTGGCAGATCGGCGAGGCGTTGGTTCTTCAACAAGATCCGCAGAAAATTTCCAGTCGTGGGCCGGACCTTCGTGCGTGCGATTAGCTCGCTTAGGACCTTGGCTTTCTGTTCATACGGGACTGTCGGATTAGTGAAAGCTTCCAGCAAAGGAGGGTTGGAGAGAACCATCGCGTCCCAGGCGGCTAATTCCTCATGAACTTCGGTCGCTTCTTTTCGCTCAATGATTACGTCGGCGAGAGCTGACGCATAACGGCGAGCCACAGTTTGTGAACTCAAGTTCGGGCCCTCCCCAATTCGTTCACCGTCAGGCTGGTCAAACGAGCATCGTCTTCGGGCCGGATTTCTTTTTCCAGGATTTCCTCGGCTAGGCGAACGCTCTCTTGCGCGGCGAATCTCCTCAGTTCGTGTCGCGCAGCTTTCCCGGCGCTCTCAATTTCTCTCTTAGCCTGTTCTCTAATTTTGGCTATCTCGGCCTGAGTGGCTGCCTCGAGGCGCATCTTTTCTGCCTCAGCTTCGAGGTGGGCTTTTTCCTTGACGGTCGAAACCTCGGTATCCAGATTCTGGAAACGCGCTTCTACTTCTGCCAATTTCGCCAACGCCTGATCTCTTTCCTCTCGCGCCCTGTGAAGTTCTAGCTTGATCCCCTCACTCCTGGCGCGCAACGCTTCGCGAATGGGTCGTCCGAACCGTCGATGCAGGTAGAGTGCGCAAGCGATAAAAATCGCCAGGTTTGCAAACTTCCATAGTTCCAGCCCGGGATAGTTCCACCACGGGGTGACTCCCGCTTCGCTAAATCCGAAGAGGATGAATAAACTATAAGCAGCAAGAAACAAGATTGGACCTTACCCTCGAAAATATTTGAACAGACTCAACTGCCCACCGATCGACCCAGGATTTGTCTTCCGATCTCTAAAGCCCTTTCACGAGCGTCAGTGGCGAGCGAATGTCTGACTTGCTCGCCCTCAACTTTCAATTTCTCTTTCTCGCTTGAAAGCAGACTAGCCACATCTGCTTTGACCTCAGCCAGCTTTCGCTGCCTCTCTTCAGAAATAGCAGCGCGTTCCCGCTCCATTAGTGCATATCCCTCAGCGCGCGCCTCACGTAGTTGGCGTTCGTAGTCAAGAGATTTCTGGTTAATGGTGGTGAGGGTGAACTGCGCCTCACTAAGACGTCCTTTTGTGAGGCGCTCGCGTTCTTCCAAAATACGATTGATAGGTTTCAGCAGGGTTGCATTCAGTAGCGCCACCATGACAATGATGAGCAATAAATGGAAAAGAAGGGTCCCGTCGGGGACCAATTGAATAGAACCTTCCGCAAAACCTAACAAGATCATTCAGAACCCTCCAACTATGTACGCAAAAGCGTCGGAGTCTAACACCCTGCTCAAAAACGGGTCAAGCACGCACGCCGACGTCGGCACTTTTTAATCCAGAGAAGGATGCTCCGAAGATAGTGAGGTCCATACTCTCTAACGGTGATGCTAGATGTCCGCCTCCGGCAAGATCGCAAACCGACCTTCGCCGCGCATACCAGCGCCGTAATAACGCCACCCGCGACTCGAAGTATTCCGTACTCCTTTTGATACCCCCTTGAGACAGCGACCTTTCGCTTCTCATTTCCAAAACCATACAAGGGCTCGAGTTGGTTTTATCTAGTACAGCCGCTCAAGGGCGCAAGATTGCCCATGGCCTGTACAAGATACAGTTACTGGGTTCCATCAGCGAGTAACAGCCGGTATAGCCGATCCAGGTCTCCTTGGTTAAAGAACTCCAATTCGATTTTTCCTGTCTCGAGGCCCTTCAACCTGATGATACGCACCTGCGTGCCAAACCTCCGGCGAAGCTTGTTTTCGGCAGCGCGGACGTTTGCATCGGCGTCATCTTCCGGTGGTTTGACGATCGTCCTCGAACCCTTCGGCACGCCCTCAATCGTCTGCTTAACCAGGCGCTCAGTCGCCCTCACCGAAAGATCCTGTTCAAGTATCTTTCGAGCAAGCCGACGCTGGACATCCACATGCTCAGCTCCCAGGAGTGCTCTAGCATGACCTGTTGAGAGCTTTCCAGCCTGAAGAAGCTCCTGGAGGTCGTCCGGCAGTTTGAGCAGCCGCAGGTAGTTGGTCACATACGAACGATCTCGTCCGACACGCTCCGCGACTGTCTCTTGGGTAAGACCTAAAGTCTCGATTAGCTTTTTGTAGGCCCGCGCTTCCTCAATTGGGTTTAAGTCCTCGCGCTGGATATTTTCGATTAGGGCGAGCTCGAGAACCTTGTTGTCCTCTACATTGCGAACAACTGCAGGTACCCTGCTGAGTCCCGCGCGCTGGGCCGCTCGCCATCGCCGCTCGCCTGCAATTAGTTCGTATCGACCCCCCTTTCTGCGCACCAGGAGGGGCTGAACGACTCCGTTCGCGGTAATCGATCGCGCCAGTTCGTCCAATTTGGCATCGTCGAAAACGAATCGCGGCTGTAACGTGCTGGGATCGATGAGGTCTATAGGAATCTCGTTGGTTGATTCCGTTGCCGTCGCTGTACCTTCAGCCGACAGAAGTGCCCCCAGCCCCCGACCCAACGCCTTTCGTGTGGTCATTCGCAATTATCTCCTTACCTAACTGCCGGTATGCTTCCGCCCCTTTAGAATGGGTATCATAAAGCGTGATGGGTTTTCCGTAACTCGGAGCCTCGGCCAAACGGACGTTTCGGGGAATAACTGTTTCGAAAACCTGCTTCCCGTAAAAGTCGCGAAGATCAGACGCTACCGCGGTGGCCAGATTCGTTCGTTCGTCATACATCGTTAGGAGAAGTCCTTCGATTGTGAGGGTGGGGTTGTGAAGTCTACGTATACGAGCCAAGGTATCGAACAATTCGGTCACACCTTCAAGCGCGTAGTATTCACACTGTATGGGGACGAGTAACGACTGAGCAGCTGTTAGCGCATTCAGTGTCAGGAGTCCGAGCGATGGCGGGCAGTCAATAATCACGTACCGGTAAGTTTCGGCGGCCGACGCGAGCGCCGTCTTCAGACGAAATTCGCGGCGCTCTATTTCTACCAGCTCAACTTCCGCGCCCGCCAAATCCTTATTAGCCGGCAAAACCTCAAGATACGGAATTTCAGTTGACAAAATGGCGTCCTCGACCGGCTCGCCCAGGACAATTGAGTGATAGATGCTTTTTCGAAAGGTGCCTCGTTGGACACCTACCCCTGAAGTAGCGTTTCCCTGCGGATCCGTGTCCACCAGCAAAACCGGGATTTCCGACGCCGCAAGAACAGCGGCCAAATTTACCGCAGTGGTGGTTTTGCCGACGCCGCCCTTCTGATTTGCGATTGCGATGGTTTTTGCCATTGAACGCAGCCTGACCATTGAAATACGGGCCGCTAACTTAGCACGCGAGAGGCAAAGTTTCTACCGAGCAGACAGGGAAACGAGTTTTATCGGACGTCGCAGGGCACCTTCATTGCCGTTTTTGGGGGACACGTGAAACATCGGGCTGGCCGCTCGAGATCGGCTTACTTTGATTCACTTCAGAGGCGTGACAACGGGACACAATCCGTTCAGGAAGGAGACTGTTGGGACACGTGAAACAGTATCCACCACAACGCTCAAACAACGGTATTTACGTTAACAAAAAGGGTGGATAGCGCTGCTGGAGTAAGCCCCGGGATCGCCCGAGCCTCACCGAAGGTCTGCGGACGGGCTCTCTCAAGACGTTCGGCCATCTCGTGAGAGATCCCGTTCAAAGCCCGAAAATTCATATTTGCGGGAATCGGCGTGGCGTCGTGAGAGTGAAGCCGTTGAGCTGCCACCTCTTGGGTCCTGATGTATCCGGCATAAAGACCATCAGCCAACGCAAACTCAAGATCTCCCAACGTGCTGTTGGACTGGACTTCTGTTGGTAGCAGTCGGCGCAGAATCTCCGGAGTTATCCCTTGCCTCAGAGCTAACTCTGAAAGCGTGATTGAATCTCCCAAGTCGCTTGAGACGATAGACGTCGCTGCCGAATAGGCAGCATCTGCCTTTCTCAGGCGAGTTTCTTTCAGCGCGGTTTTGACTCTTGCGATCCGGTCTCGTCGCTGGTTGAACCTTTCCCAGGCATTGTCGCCAACTAAACCAATTTCGCGACCATGGCCACTCAATCTCTCATCAGCGTTGTCATGTCTCAACGCCAACCGATTCTCGGCTCTGGACGTAAAGATTCGATAAGGCTCGTCTACGCCCTGTCTGATTAGGTCGTCCACCAGCACGCCGATGTACGACTCTTCCCGCCTGAGCCTGAAACTACCTCGGTCTTGAGCCAGTAACGCAGCGTTTATCCCGGCCAGCAATCCCTGACAGCCAGCCTCCTCGTATCCAGTCGTTCCGTTTACCTGGCCGGCATGGAATAGTCCGCCCACTCTCCGGCTTTGCAGATCAGGCCCAAGTTCCCGGGGATCGATAAAGTCATACTCAATGGCGTAGCCCGGCCGGATGATCTTCGCTTCTTCCAGACCCGGGATCATCCTGATCAAGTCCTGTTGTAGCCCCGCCGGCAAGGACGTTGAAAAACCGTTCAAATAAACTTCGTTCGTATCGTGTCCCTCGGGCTCTAGGAAGAGTTGATGACGATCCTTGTCAGCGAACTTAACGACCTTATCCTCGATCGACGGGCAATAGCGCGGGCCCACTCCCTTGATTTGACCAGAATAGAGTGGCGACTCATGCAGGTTGTCTCGAATCGCGTCATGAAGACTATTTGTCGTGTAGCCGATGTAGCATTGAATCTGCGCCTGCTCGATCCGCTCGGTAGCAAATGAAAACGCCACTGGATTTTCGTCGGCATTCTGACTTTCAAAAGCATCCCAGTTGATCGTTCGACCATCCAGGCGCGGCGGTGTACCTGTCTTTAGCCGGCCCACGGGAAAGCCCATTTGCTTCAAAACTTCGGCCAACTCAATTGAGGCCGGCTCACCCATCCGCCCCGCCGTATATGAGCGCCGCCCAGTGTGAACCAAGCCATTAAGGAATGTGCCTGCGGCAATCACCACTGAAGAGGCACCGACTCGCCGTCCATCTTGCAGGGCTACTCCGACAATCTTTTCATTCTTGCAGAGCAAATCTACCACCATGCCCTGCCGCAAATGGAGATTCTGGGTGTTCTCTAAGGAGACGCGCATTTCCTTTCTGTAGAGGGCACGATCGGCCTGAGCGCGAGGCGACTGGACCGCTGGACCCCGGGATCGATTCAACAATCGAAACTGGATTCCAGTCCGATCAATAACGCGACCCATGATTCCCCCAAGCGCGTCCATTTCGCGCACAAGGTGTCCCTTGGCAATTCCTCCGATGGCGGGATTGCAGGACATCTGGCCGATGAGATCAAGGTTCATCGTCACCAAGGCAGTCTGAGCCCCAAGACGCGCTGCGGCGGAGGCTGCCTCACATCCAGCGTGACCGCCGCCGATCACAATCACATCCAAGACTTCGTCGAAAACCATCATTACTTGCCTATACAGAACGTGCTGAATATCTGCGTGAGTATCTCGTCTGCAGTAGTTTCTCCGGTAATCTCGCCGAGAAACTTGAGAGCATTATGTAAACCAACCAGTACAATTTCTTCACTGGCATGCTGACCAAGTAGCACGATCGAATCCTCGAGAGAACTCTGCGCACGCTGCAAAAGATCATGATGCCTGCTGTTGGTAATCAGTAGCCCAACGGCTTCAGAATCCACCCGGCCAAAGGGCTCCAGTATAGCAGCAGTGAGTTGCTCGAGTCCTTCGCCGGTTAGTGCCGACAGGTGGACCACATCATGTTGATCAAGTGAACCATCATTATCTACCTGAGGGAGATCGCACTTATTGACGACGATGATGTGTTTGGTTTGCTTCGCCTGTGAGAGAACTGAGAGGTCCTCGGGCAGTAGCTTACTTGCGCCATCGAGCACCACCACCAGAAGATCTGCATCAGCCATCGCTCGATGAGTTCGCTCAACTCCGATCTCCTCTATCCGGTCGCCGGCATTCCGGATTCCCGCGGTATCGGTTAGCGCCACTGGGATGCCTCGCAAACTGATCGACTCGGTCAGACTGTCCCGAGTTGTCCCGGGAACATCCGTCACAATCGCTCTGTCCGACCGTAGCAACCTGTTGAATACACTAGACTTACCAACATTTGGACGACCGATGAGTGCTACCTTCAACCCGTCTCTCAAGAGGTGCCCAGTCTGAAAAGTCGCGTCGAGATCTTTCACCGTCTTAAGAATCTCTGACAGTTGACGCTCCATCTCAGAGAGCTGAAGTTGCGGCAAATCATCTTCGACGAATTCAAGGGCCGATTCCAGATTCACTATCACCCGGATCAATTCTTGTTTGCTGGGTTGGAGCGCAAGTGAGAGTTCTCCTTTCAGCTGGCGAGTCGCCTGCCGTGCTGCAGCGTTTGTCCGTGCTTCAATCAGATCGCGGATTGCTTCGGCCTGGCTCAGATTCATCTTCCCGTTCTTACAGGCCCGCATGGTGAACTCACCCGGGCCGGCAAGGCGCGCATCGAGGGTCTGAATCCGATTGAGAACTTGCCCGAGAATAACCGGTGAACCATGGCAGCTGATCTCAACCATGTCTTCACCGCTAAACGAATGGGGAGCCACAAAGTAACTAACAAGCGCGTAATCGAGAACTTCTTTCGAGTCCGCACTGGTAATTCGTTTTAGGACTACCTGGTTTGCTTCTGGAGTGAATAGTTCGTCGCCAACGAGGGCCCGGAGGATATCAATTGATTGCGGTCCACTCAGCCTGATTACACCAATCGCACTGCGGCCGGGCGGTGTTGCGACTGCGACTATGGTATCCATCGCGGTTAGACGGCGGCGTTGTCGGTTTGTATTGTTAGGAGCGCTTCAAGGAAACTTTTAGTTTTCGATCCGCTCCCTCTCCAACCGATTCTGTCTGGAGGTCGGCGGACTCGGCCAGCGTGAGGTGGATAATTCGCCGCTCATTGGAGTTCATCTCACCGAAAACGAACGGCGAGCCACTGGCACGGACTCGGTCCGCGGCGTGTTTTGCCATTGCCCGAAGTTCGGCCTCGCGAGTTGCTCGAAAGCCTTCGACGTCGCAAACCAGTCGCTGCCCATCCGCAAGCTTTCGACCGAAGGCCTGGTTAGCCAGGTGCTGCACCGCCTGCAACAGCTCCCCTCCCTCAGCCTGAAGCAGCCCGGCATCGGGTCCACTTAGATCTAGTAGGCACTCCGTCGCCGTCTCATGGACCGCAACTCTTAGCTCCAGTCCAGCACTCTGAAACAGTGACTGAAGGAAACTGCCGGCGTTGGTGCAAATGTCTTCTGGCATTGCTGAACTCCGAGGACGAAATCACGCTGTAGCTGTGCGCGGATTCCCGTTACGTTTCTTCGAGCCCCCTTTAGCTGGCTTTTCCGGGGGCGGAGGTTCTCCTCCATCAGTATTTGTCCACTTGTTAATTACAAACTGCTGACTGAAGCCGACGATGTTTCCTACCAACCAATAGAGTAGCAGTCCGGAGGGCGCACCCCAAAGGACGTACAACATGAATATAGGCATGCCTATAGCCATCATCTTACGTTGTAGCGGATCGGCTGAAGGGGCCGGCGTGATTAGCTGGAGAACAATCATTGTTCCCGCCATCAGAAATTCAAGAATGTGATATGGATCGCCTGACGAGAGGTCGGGTAGCCATAGGAAGGTCGCCTGGCGAAAATCGAGTGAAATGGTGATGGCGCGATACAGTGCAAAAAGAAAAGGCATCTGAATGAGGAGAGGTAAACAACCTCCCAGAGGATTTCCCTCCTTCATCAATCGCAGTTGCTCGACCTGCAGCTCTTTCAGCCGCGGGTCGTTCTGTTTCATTCCCTTAATTTTTTCCTGCAGCTCCTTCATTTTGGGCGCAAGTTTCTGCGCCTTCTTCATCGACTTCGAAGAACGCCACTTCAGCGGGAAGAACAGTGAATAAATGACAATGGTAAATAGGATAATCGCGACGCCGTAACTCCCGGTCAACCGGCTGAGCCACTTGATCGCCTTCAGGATTGGGACCGCCAACGGTCTCGACATCCAGCTAAACCAACCGTAGTCGATGAGGCCTTCGAGATCGATATTCCGTCCGATTGTCTGGCTTATGGTCTTGTTGGCATCAGTGAGCAGGAAGTGGTCCTTAGTGCCCGTGTAGATTACCGTACGGGATCCGTCAGTAGGAACCGGCACCCAGGCAGTAATCAGGAACCGGCTTTCGGGTTTACCGTTGCCGGTGTAGTCATACTGTGTCGTCCGCAGTTCCAGGCCTTCGAGCCTTTGAGAGGGAACCGCGACCATAGAGAAATAAGTGTCGCCAACACCGGCCCAGTCAACCGGGCCGGGCAGCGCCATCAGATCCGGAGAACTCGTGTTTACATTGATCGCGTGCGGCTGATGACGCTCCACCCGGTCCCCGATCGCCGCCACCGCTTCAGGCGCTACTGAATAAAATGAGTAGTGTTTGACGCCCTGATCGCCAATGCTTGGTCCAAGTCTTACCTTGGCTTGTGGGATGGTCTTGTCGCCGCGTTTGATTGTAACTTCAAGATCAGTGCTGTAATTCGCAGCGTCGAAGACGATCGTCTTGACTACGTCAAGACCCGTGCTGCTGTCGCGCAACACGAAGCTAATCCGCTTCTTCTCATCCGGCGCCAAACTCAGCTCGATGTTCCCCGAGCCGCCATCTACGCCTTCGACGGTGTATGTGGATGAAGCCAGGAGACCATCTATTGTGGCATCTCCAGTCAGCAGTTGCAGGGGCGCCTCGCGAGGCTCCCTCTTAAGACCCTGCGGTGATACCAACTCAAGCGGTACTCGAGCCTTTTTGTTCCCGGCAACAGAGTAAATTTCCTGCCCGCTGTCTTTGTTCTTCTTAATTATCCAACTAATTGCTTCGGCGCCGTGGCTATCAAGCTTCGCCTCATAAAGAGGAGTCTTGATCAGAAGGGTGCGCTGCGGAGCGAGGTTAACAGTCGGAGACGGAGGGGCCCCAGGAGTCGGCGACGCCGTGGTTACCGCGTTACTTGTGGGAGTTGAGCTTGGTTGTGGACTCGATGCTTGTGGAGATGGAGCCGGCGGAGTCTGGCTTGACTTAGGTGGAACGGGAGCGAAGTAACTCCACAAAAAAAGGATCGCGGTGGAGATTAAGAGCGCGATGATTAAGCGTTTTTGTTGCATGTAGCTTGGCGGCCAGGAATCTCTTTCGGCCGAAAACCTTAGGTCCTCAGTTTACTTAACTGGATCGTAGCCGCCCGGATGGAATGGATGACAACGTAGCAACCTGCGCATTGCAAGCGCGCTTCCTCTAAAAGCGCCGTAACGAGCAATCGCCTGGGATGCATACTCAGAACAGGTTGGAGAGAATCTGCAAGAAGCTGGAAGAAACGGTGAAATGACGAGTTGATAGAACCTGATGAATGCTACGAGTAATGACTTCACGACCTTCACCCAAACGTCTGGGTCTTACTTTCTTCTTTAGCTACTCTTAATACAAGCTTCTCAAACTCTTCGATCGCCGCCTTCACCTTTAAAGCAGGTAGCCGCCGTTTAGCGTTGAATACCCAATCGTATTTCGCCTGCAGGCCGGACAACGACGATTCCGACAACCGAAAAGTCTCTCTTAACAACCGTCTGGAGCGGTTCCGTTGAACCGCGTTACCAATGGCCTTTCTCGATGCGGTAATGCCAAATCTGTTATGAGAAAGCTGGTTCGGCAATACAAATGCGGTGATCAATACGCCGTCGTAGCGCCTGCCATTTCGATAGACTTTCTGAAAATCCTGGCTTCCACGAAGATACACGGGCATGAAACTAAGGCACTTTAGTAATGCGCAGGCGTCAGTCTATGGCGACCTTTGGCGCGGCGGCGCTTTAGAACCAGCCGGCCGGCTTTAGTAGCCATCCGAGCTCTAAACCCATGCGTTTTGGCGCGGCGCCGATTATTTGGTTGAAACGTTCTCTTGGACATAGTCAGAATTCTCCCCTAAAAAGAAAACCGTAAGACTA
>DATKIS010000866.1:0-5128 GCA_035543975.1 Pyrinomonadaceae bacterium | reverse complement strand
CATCGAAACGCGGGTCGGCTGACAGTCCATGAGGTTTTAGAAACTCCCATGCCGACTGATTAATCTTAGGCGCGAGGTCGTAGTACCAATGGTCATGGTCCCGGATCTCAACCAGCTGCACTGCGAACCCGCGCGCATTGAGCAGGTCACGAGTTCCTCTGACAGTTTTGAGCGGAAACGACTTGTCGACCGTGCCTGCCTGGATCTGAATGGGCGCTTTCCTTTTCGCCAGGTCGATTACGGACGCTGATTCGGCCGGCAGCGCGCCCGCATGGATAGCAGTAGCCGCGAAATAATCCGATTCGTAAAGTGACATCAGCAGCGCAAAGACGGCTCCGCCTGAATGACCAAAGAGATAAACGCGTTTCGGGTTGATCGGATATTTAGTTTTCAACAACTCGGTCAAGTCGTGGAGAAACGCTGGACCATCGCCAGGCACAGCCCACTTCGACGAGTTCGCAGAGTCGGGAGCAACAATAATGAAGCCTTCCTGGGCGGCCAGTTCTTTCCACTTTTCGGCGAGCGACAGGCCCACGCGGTTTGAGCCGTGCAGAAGCACGACGAGCGGGACCGAGTCGGCTGGCGTGACACTCTTCGGGACATAGATGTAGTAAGTGCGCTTCTTGCCTTCAGAGATCATCGTCTCCCTGGCGATCTTTTGCGCCATCGCGCTGACCGCTGCAGAAGCGAAAAGAAAGACCGAAAGCGTCCAGATAAAGCGAGTCATTGGCGTAAACTAGATCGTCAATTGCTGTTTGGTCCAGCCGGTAATAGCCTGCTTCAAATCATCCAGGTGGTCTTCAAAAAAATGGCCGGAGTCTTTAATGGCATGAAGTTCCACGTTTGGATTGTGCTGCCGGATACGCTCTACTAACTTCATCAGCTGAGGCAGGCCGCCAAACTCGTCTCGGTCCCCATGGACAAATAGAATCGGTTTGGCGCAGGCTTCAAGAAAGCCAAAATCATACTTGTCCACGGGGGTACCGATACTTATCAGATTCTTGACCCGTTCGTCCGTAATTCCAACCTCCAAGCCCACCCGAGCCCCAAAGGAAAAACCACAAAGCGTGATCGACTGAGTCGGAAAGTTTTCAGCCAGGTAAAGCAATCCAGCGCGGACATCCTCGAGTTCGCCTTGTCCCTCGTCGTGTTCACCCGTGCTTTGACCAACTCCGCGAAAGTTTATTCTGAGCGTGACTAGACCAGCATCGTTCAGCGCGCTGGCCGCGCGAAACACCACCTTGTTATGCATGGTCCCGCCGCCGAGGGGATGAGGATGCAGCACCAGGGCAACCCCGGAGGCAGGAAACGCACGCGGTTCTTTGAGGATTGCCTCAAGTTGACCGTGCGCTACCGGAACGAAAAGATTTCCTGCTGGATACATAGTCTCAGGATCCTCGGCTTGCTTGGCTGGCTAACATCTTACAAAAGCAATCTAACAGAAGTTTGGAGTCGAAAGCATGAGAGCGCCCGCTAAATGAGAGCTTCTTGACATGCGACACGCCAGCATGTTAAACCCTCGGTCTTCCGGGAAGCTTTTGAGTTTCACAGAAAAGCCGAGACCCAACCGTTTGGCTCTTGGATTGCTATGTCCATTAATTGTGACTCTAGAGACGACTGAACTCAGATTACCGAGCCGTGTCGAGACTGTTGAGCAGGTGGCTGCGGCGGTTTCTGAACTCCTGAGCCGCGCAGGTGTCGGCGACGATGCCCTTTTCGGAATAGACATGGCTGTGCGTGAAGCGGTGACTAACGCGGTTTCGCACGGAAACAAGCTGGACGAAACAAAGTTTGTTGAAGTCGGCTTAAGGAGTCTACCCGGATCTTTCGAGATCACGGTGCACGACCAGGGAACAGGGTTCAATCCAAGCGCCATCCCCGATCCGACCAAAGCAGAGAACATATTAAGAACTTCCGGGCGTGGAATTTTTTTCATGCGCAACTTCATGGATGAGGTCGAGTGGTCAGCAAATCCAACGGGTGGGACCACAGTGCGCATGACCAAGAAACTATGATTACCAATTTGAATCGACGTTGGCGATTTTGAATTGGCGACAGCCGGAAATCAGACTGAAGTTCGCAAATCTTTAAAGGAGATTGCTAAAAATGGCTGAGTTAAACATCTCGGAGCGCCAGGTGGGCGATGTCACAGTCCTGGATATGGACGGCAAGATCACCATCGGCGAAGGCAGCGTTGCCCTGCGTACCGCCATCCGCCGGTTGCTGGAAGAAGGCCGGAAAAAAATTCTTCTCAATCTGGCGAAAGTGGGCTACATCGATTCGAGTGGTATCGGAGAGTTGGTCTCCAGCTATACGGCCATTAACAAAGAGAGTGGTGAGTTAAAGCTGCTCAATCTCACGCAGAAGCTGCAGGACCTGTTGACGATTACCAAACTTCTCACTGTTTTTGACGTATACGAAAGCGAAGAAGAAGCCTTGGCAAGTTTCAAGTAGTGCGAGGTTCTCGCGCGCAGCGCGATCTGCGCGTGTGAGTTGAGCCCGGCATATTTCAAATGCCGTCTTCGAATGGCACCAGGTAAAGAGCCTAAAGGTTGTCGAAGCACTCAAGGAGATAAAGATGGCAGAACTCGAAATCAGCGAACGCCAGGCGGGCGACGTTACAATCCTGGATATGACCGGTTCCGTAAGAATGGGTGAGGGCGCCGTGGCGCTCCGTAATTCTATTCGTGGCCTCGTCGATCAGGGCAAGACGAAGATTCTGCTTAATCTCGGCGCCGTAAAGAATATCGATTCGAGTGGAATCGGTGAATTGATAGCCAACTACACCACTATCAGCCGTGACAATGGACAACTCAAACTCTTGAACCTGACGGACAAGATTCGAGACCTTTTGGTGATCACGAAACTTCTCACGGTGTTTGATTCATACGAGAATGAAGCCGAGGCCTTGAGTAGCTTTGAGTAAGTAGGACGCACCTGGAGCGCGGGCATCCTTGCCTGTCGGTGCGGAAGTTATCAGTTGCCTTTCAGCATTCTAGTTGGGTGATACGCGCAGTCACGGATGCCTGCCCTCCCGCCTGAAACTTGAACCTGGGATCGCAGAATGTTTCGTGCCACCTTTCGCCGTTTGCTCGCGTTGGATGATCCACCAGAGCGAACGGCGCTCGCTTTTTCAATCGGAGTTTTCGTTGCCTTCTCACCGCTCCTCGGCCTTCACACCATCCTGGCCACTGCGATTGCTCTTATTTTCCGCTTTAACAAGGTGGCCATATACGCCGGTACGTTTATCAACAACCCCTTCCTGACTCTGGTTCCTATCATCGTTGCCTCATATGCTGTCGGTGCCTTCCTGCTGGGACGGCCGTTAAGAATTTCTCCCGAAGGTGTGGAACTCCTGACAAACCCTCACCCGCTCACAGGGCGCTACTACCGCAGATTATTTCGGGAAAGCTGGCAGATCGTTTGGCCCTTTACGATAGGTGCGACAGTGCTGTCGGTGGTTTGTTCGCTTCTGGCTTATCCAGTAACATTGTGGATGTTGCGAGCGCATCGACGCAGGAAGGCCGCAAATAGCTAGACCCTTTTGGAGTGCGGCGGCTCGACGCCGCTTTGGTATCTGGCGTGCCGAGAGTCAAACAGGTCTTTGGGCCGCTCCTTGGCTGGAGTCACGAAGCGGCGTCAAGCCGCCGCGTACCATAGCGGCGTCAAGCCGCCGCACTCCAAAAATGCATATCGGTAGTCGTGGCATCTGTTTCATCCCCGACGCGCATCTCTAAGATTCCCCGGAACCACCAGGACCGAAACCAAAACGAGCTCTGACCAGCAATTCCATGAAGAAGACTATTTTCTTAACAATCCTCCTGGCTGCCTGTTGCGCAACAGCTTTTGCGCAAACGACGCCAAATCAAGCGGCCCCTCCACGTCCAACCAATAGTCCGCAAGTGCCACAGCGGCCGGCGACGAGTTTTGAGCTTTCCGACTACGGGATCACGTTTAGAGTTGAGCCGCGCCTCATTATCATGATGGCGGCACTCGAGGCGGCGGGTTTCGACCCCACACCTAGCGGCGCTGAGCCGTCTGCTTTTCGCGCTCAGGTCAGGAGAGATCTTGCGACCCTCGATCCGGATCTGCGCGGTCGGTTACAAAAGTTTTATGAACGGAATAGGTTGCCGGCGCCGGCGAGTATGGCCGACCAGGCCGCGCGTTACGTGTCCCTGGCTTTCGCGCTTGGCCAACCACCTTTTCTGGAAGCGCCCGCCCGTTCAGAAGAATTGCCCGGAAGTCTCCTGGAGGTGCTCGACTTCGCTCCGCTGGTGAAGGAGTTTTACCGTCGCTCAGGAATCGAGGACAAAATCCCGAGTTACACGACAGCCTACCAGGCCGAAGGTGACAGGCTCAGAAAGCCGACTAGCGAAATGGTCCGAGCGGTCTTGTCCTATTTGCACACGCAGCCGGTGATCGTGTCGACTGAGCGCGTGCTCGTCAAAGCGCCGGGAAACAAGAAGGGCCCGCCGAGGTATACCAATCGCGATCACGAACGCCGCTTTTTCATCGTGCCCGACCTGCTGGGTGCTGCGGGCGCGGTTAACTTTCGCGTAATTGCCGACGAGTATTACGCCGTTTTGCCGGAAGGGACGGACCCGACTTCTTCGGAACTACGGCGTGGTTACCTGCAATTTGTGGTTGATCCACTGATCGTACGGTTCAATCGCACCATTGCAGATCGTCGCGATCAAATCAGGCAGGTCCTTGCTGAACGTGAAAAGGCAGGGGCAACCGTCACCCCCGACCCGTTTGTGGCCGTCTCGCGTTCCCTGGTTGCGGCCGCCGAAGTCCGCTTTGATGAAGTCAGACGAATCGAGAACCTCGCCCGTGAAGCGCGAGCCAAATTGGGCGTCGCCAGGGACGACGCGACGCGGCAGGCACTCTCCAAAGATTTTCAAGCTGCCACAGCGGCAATTCAGGATGAGAACATTGCCCGGCTGGCGGAGGAGTATGAGCGCGGGGCTGTACTCTCATTCTTTTTTGCAGAACAGCTGAAAGGGATCGAGACCTCCGGGTTTGATGTCGCGACGTTCTTCGCGGACATGATCGCCGCCTTTGACCCGGCGCGGGAGATGCGACGGCTGGCCGAGAATTCGCAGGCTCGAGAGCGGGCGGTGGCCGC
>DATKIS010000865.1:0-4367 GCA_035543975.1 Pyrinomonadaceae bacterium | reverse complement strand
TATGGATATTCGTACGCGTTTGAATCTGATTTGGCTCGCCGCTGACGATCCAACGAGGGCCCGGGCAGAAGTGATCGAGGCACTCAATGACTGGCCACACGAAGGTTTCCACCTACAGCACTACACCTCGATGCATGCTCTTGTGCAAATCGAACTTTATACGGAGGACGCGGAAGTTGCCTGGAAACATATCCAGGGCCAGTGGAAAACTCTGGAAGATTCGATGCTAATGCGGATTCAGATCCTGAGAATCGAGGCGATGCACCTGCTAGCGCGGGCGGCCCTCGCTTCAGCGCCCCGGAGTAACGACCAAGCCCGGCGCCTGAAGACGGCCGAGAAGCTGGCGCGACGCATCGCCAGTGAACGCGTCGCCTGGGCGATGCCTTTTGTGCAGCTGATCAACGCGGCCTTGGCTTACCAGCGTGATGATCGTGGGGCGGCAGTTGGCTTGCTGGCCCAGGCCGTTGAATCTTTTGACCTCGCTGATATTGATCTCTATGAGGCAGTTGCGCGGCGGCGACTGGGCGAACTGCTCGGCGATGAACGAGGCCAGCGGCATATCGATGAGGCCGACGCCTGGATGCGGAAACGAATGATCAAGAACCCCGCGGCAATGACGCAGATGATGGCGCCTGGATTCTAAGAAAGAGAGAGCTATAGGACCTATGGGTCCTATAGGGCCTATTCCGGAAAGAACTATGGACACACTGAAAACTCTTACCTACGACGTCACCGGCCGCATTGCTCGGATCACCCTCAATCGCCCTGACCGAGGCAATGGCATAACGTTCGAGATGCCGGCCGAGTTGGCAGCCTGTGTAGAGCGCGCGAATCTGGACCCCAGTGTTCACGTGATTGCGTTATCCGGGAACGGAAAAGGTTTCTGCGGTGGTTACGACCTGGTGCTGACTGCGGAGCAGAAGCTCGGCAGCGAGGACCAACTGATGGGCTGGCCCGCCGGCTCGCCCATGGATCCCAAAGTCCAGTTGGCCAACCACGATCCGGAAAGCACCTGGGACCCAGTCCTCGACTACGCCATGATGAGTAGGAACGTGCGTGGTTTCATGAGCCTCTTCCATAGCGACAAGCCGGTAATCTGTAAGGTCCATGGGTTCTGCGTGGCTGGTGGTACGGACATGGCCCTTTGCTCGGATCTACTGTTTATCGAAGACACGGCGTCAATCGGCTATCCCCCGGCGCGAGCGTGGGGAGTGCCCACCACCGCGTTGTGGGCCTACCGCATCGGACCCGAGAAAGCCAAACGGTTGCTGTTCACCGGAGACTGTCTGAGCGGCAAGCAGGCGGCGGAGTGGGGACTGGCTACCGAAGCTGCGCCGGCTGACAAACTCGACCAGCTATTCGAGAGCATGCTGGAACGGGTCTCCCGGCTTCCCATCAGCCAGTTGGTAATGATGAAGCTGCTAATCAACCAGACTCTGATGGGCCAGGGCCTGCAGACATCGCAAACCCTGGGAACGCTGTTCGACGGCATCGCCCGCCACACCGACGAGGGTTATGCCTTTCAAAAGCGAGCTACCGCAGCAGGGTTTAAGCAGGCGGTGAAGGAGAGGGACGAGCCCTTTGGTGATGCTAAGTAAAGCAAAGCCGCAACTTTGGAGTGCGGCGGCTTGACGCCGCTTTGGTATGCGGCGGCTCGACGCCGCGTCACTGCAACAGATTTAGCTCGACTGACCATAATCAAGGTTGAGCGATAAGCGCCAAGCCGCTGCGGACCAAAGCGCCGTCAAGCCGGCGCACTCCAAAACAGTTTGGTTTACCACGGAGAAAGGCATTCATGATCTTCAAAAGCCCTCACGCCTCAGTCACAATCCCGGAAGTATCCGTCACTGATTACGTGCTGAGGCGAGCGGCCGGCCTGGGTGACAAGCCGGCGTTGATCGATGGACCAACCGGCCGAACCTACACCTACGGTCAGCTACCAGCGTACATAAGCAGATTGGCCGCCGGTTTTGCCCGTCATGGTCTCAGGCAGGGAGACGTGCTGGCGATCTACAGTCCTAACCTTCCCGAGTATCCGCTGGCGTTTCACGCCGCCGCTACCTTAGGAGTGGTAACCACGATGGTGCCGCCACTTTTTACCGACGAGGAAATAACCCGGCACTTAACAGATTCAGGGGCGAAGTATTTGTTGACTATCCCGCCCCTGATGCAGAAAGCCTCGGCAGTGGCCCAGGCAACCGGCATCAGCAAGGTGTTCGTGATCGGAGAGGCGGCCGGTGCGATTCCCTTTGCCTCGCTACTCAAACTGGGGGATGGGCCCGCCAGTGTCCGGATCGATCCGCAGGAAGATATTGCGGTGCTTCCTTATTCGAGTGGGACCACCGGGTTTCCTAAAGGAGTGATGCTGACTCACCGCAATCTGGTTTCCATGCTGCGTCAGATGGAGGGAACGCAGGCGTTCTCGCAAGACGACCAGTTGATTTGCGTTGTCCCGATGTACCACCTTTACGGTTTGCACATCGTGGTGAACTTAGGACTGAGTCTGGGAGCGACCATCGTGACCTTGCCGCGTTACGAACTGGACCAGTTTCTGGGCGTGTTGGCGCAGTATGAAATAACCGTTGCACCTCTGGTCCCTCCTTTGGTCTTAGCGCTGGCGCGCGCTCCGCAAGTGGACCATCACGACCTGTCACAGCTGAAGGTAATTCACTGTGGCGCAGCTACCCTCACCGACAACATAGCCATTTCCTGCCAACAGCGTTTGGGTTGCGAAGTGAGATACGGCTACGGCCTTACTGAAGTGAGCCCGCTTTCCCACGCCAGTCTGCCTGATCCGGAAACCCACCGGCCTGGTTCGGTTGGTTATTGTCTGCCCAATACCGAGGCCAAGATTGTCGACTACAAGTCCGCCGCGGAGCTTGGCCCAAACGAAGAGGGCGAGATTTGGGTGCGCGGCCCGCAAGTAATGAAGGGGTATCTGGGAAACGAATCAGCTACCGCCGAGATGATCGATCCGGACGGATGGCTTCGTACGGGTGATATTGGTTACTGCGACGAAGAGGGCCGGCTGTTTGTGGTAGACCGACTCAAAGAGTTGATTAAGACAAACGGGAGACAGGTGGCTCCGGCTGAACTGGAAGCTGTGTTGCTGTTGCATCCATACGTTGCCGACGCCGCAGTGGTTGGGTCACCAGACGAGGGGGCAGGTGAAGTGCCGAAAGCGTTTGTAGTATTAAAAAACGAAGAGAATGGACAAGAGGTCACGGATGAGATTATTGAATTTGTGGCTGCTCGGGTGGCACCGTACAAGCGAATTCGCAGCGTTGAGTTTGTGAGTGAAATACCTAAGAGCCCTGCGGGGAAGATTCTGCGGCGGGTGTTGAAGGAAGAACGAAGGTAGTTACAGCAGTAGCAAAAGTGAACGATCCACGAAAGGAACAGAAAGCAGCACGAAGTCTTGTTCGTGGTTTTCGTGTAATTTAGTGGATCGTATTTAAGCAGGCTACTTAGACAGCCTTCGCGACCGCCCGGGCCGGAACCGCCGAGCTTTTCAGCAAGCCTGAATTCAAAATGTCGTCATGCAACTCACCCTGTTTATCAGTCACCATCGTCGGGGTGAAGTAATTTTCAAAGCGTGAGTCTACGCGAAATGCCGGTGTGTACATGTGGTCCAACGGTTCCGTCGTGCTTACATATGTGCGTGGGCGTGGCCGCTTCCTGGCCCAGCCAAAGCCGGTGAACGAAGTGGCCAGCGGTTGGGCACAAACCAGGAGCGCGGCTCCGGTGGCAAAAATCATCTGCATCCTGGTCAGCTTGCGTCGGTAGAGCCGGGTGAAGCCGAGCGCATGCTTCAGGATGCGCTTCTGGAAACCCTTCATACTTTGAATGTCGTCCACAAACTTCACCACTTCATGAAGCGGGTCGACCGGGTGCTGCAGAATAGTGGTCCCGTCCATGTCCCGCAGTTTGGTTTCGGGGAGGATGGTCCGGTTCTTCAAACACTCATAGAAGTAGGGCGTGCCCAGCAGGGGAATTGACAGCGTGACAAACGAAGGCAGGGTGATTTCCGGTGTGCCGGTGATGAAGTTCAACTCGCGTCGCAGGTCGGCGATGCTGCGAGTTGATACGTCGACCATCAAACCATAGGCGAAGACGACGCCGGCATTCAGCGATTTGGAGATCATTTCCACCTGCGGCGCCCTGGTGTTTTGCAGTTTGTTGAAATTCCTCAGCCAATCGTTGTCAAACGACTCCAACCCACTAAACAGGAGTTCGCAGCCGGCCTCCCTAATCAGGTTCAGATTCTCATCCCGAGCGTAGAAGTCGTTGGTTACCAGCGCGCTCCATTCATTGAATTGCCCCTGGCCGCGCATCTCATTAATGAGTTTCAAACGGGCCTGGAAGTG
>DATKIS010000864.1:0-4518 GCA_035543975.1 Pyrinomonadaceae bacterium | reverse complement strand
GAACAAGGGGAACCGGGGAAAAGGGGAACGGGAACCAAGCGGGAGAGGGGAAAGGGAAACGGGTAAAGGGGAAGGATGATTGCCACTCAGGCTGACGGGGAATTCCAAAGTGTGGATTTCAAAAACAACTGCCGAGCGTTTACACAGAATCCTTGACGCTACCCGGAAAATCCTTGACGCAACCGTTGACGGTACCGTGCGACGAGAACGACCGAATGGCCTTACGGCTTTACCCCTTACCCTTTCCCCTTTCCCCTCTTCCCCTTTGCCCCTCTTGCCCCCACTTCCCCCTTCTTCTAAGGAGGTTTGATTGAACCCCTGGCGCGGTCTGGGAGCACTCCCGAGAGAGGTCTGGTTTTTATCGCTGGCGACCTTGATCAACCGCTCAGGAACCATGGTGCTTCCCTTCCTGACCCTCTACCTCACCGCCGATCGCCAATTCTCAGCCAGCATTGCCGGTCTGGCCCTCACAGTTTATGGCATAGCCGGGATAGTAACGGCACCGGTCGCCGGGAGACTCTCGGATCGCTTCGGCGGCCTCCGGGTCATTAAGTTTTCGTTGATTTCGAGTGGGATCGTTCTATTTGTTTTTCCCTTTGTGCATTCGCTAATCGGGATCTTCGCCATGTGTGGCCTCTGGGCCGTTGCCAACGAAGCCTTTCGGCCGCCGAGTATGTCCATCATCGGCGACCTGGCCGGCCCTTCCCAACGCAAGGCCGCCTTCTCGCTGAGCCGGTTGGCAATAAATCTTGGCATGAGCATTGGTCCCGTCATCGGCGGGTTTCTCGCGATGTACTCCTTCCGGTTGCTCTTTTACGCCGACGGGGCCACTTCAATTCTGGCGGGGATCCTGGTGGCCTTATTGCCCTGGCGTTCACTACAGACTGGTTCCACCCGGTCGATTTCCAGTGAAGCTGCCGCCACAGCGCCCGTCCCCGGCTTAGAGTACTCAAGCGTCTTGAAGGATCTGCGCTTCATCTATTTCCTGGTGGCCATGCTTCCGATTGAGCTGGTCTTTTTTCAGTCGCTGGCGGCCATGCCCCTTTTTCTGGTGCGGGATCTCCACTTCACCGAAGCCGGTTTCGGAGCGCTACTCGCAATCAACACTGTCATCATTATTCTGGTGGAAGTGCCCCTGAACTCGGCCATGGCTGACTGGCCCCATCGTCACTCTCTCGCCCTTGGTGCTTTGCTGGTCGGCTCTGGATTTGGCGCGCTGATTTTCGTGAGAGGCTCTCTGGGCGCGGCAGTTACGATAGTGTTGTGGACATTTGGCGAGATGATCATTCTGCCGGCCAGTGCCGCCTTCGCTTCGGATATCGCCCCGCGCGAGCAGTCAGGCGCCTACATGGGCCTTTACACAATGGGGTTTAGTGTGGCCCTGGCGGTTGGGCCATGGTTGGGCAGCGAAACGCTGGACCGCTTTGGTCCCTCAGCCGTTTGGATCGGAACATTTTGCTGCGGCTGCATCACCGCTGCGATGGTTTGGTTGATGCCGGTCAAGGAGCGAGTGCCCTTCCGATAAGAGAGAGTGCAAGCAAGAGCGAAAACATTGACTATGACGGCGGCGGAAGAATATTGTCCGCTATGTCGTTACTCTTGAGAGGACGCGAAAAAAGAGAAAAGATGTCTGAACCGTCTCGGGGTCTGAAAGGCAGGCTTGCTCCCGGGCTTCAAGCCCCGGTAACCATTCGTCCAAACCGCTACCTGAACTTCACCTGGAGCACCGCTGATGAGCAGCACCCAGGAAGGCATATGACTAACCAAGACCAAGTTTCGCGGTTCTTGATTGCTTTACTCTTAACTGGCTTGATCGCCGGCGGCGCATGTCAAACCTACACCACCACCATGAAGCAAAGTGTGGCGCGAGCAAACGAGACGTCTGCCATTGCCATCCTGCGCTCGATTGCGCTGGCCCAGCAAACCTATTCACTGAGCAACAGTGGAAAATACGGCACGTTTCAGCAGTTGGTTGAGGGCGGGTACCTTGATTCAAGTATTAATCCTGCCAGCCCTGAGGTTAAGGACTATCTCTTATCGATGGAGGTTGGCGATAAACAGGGCTTGGAATTCTATAGTTGCAAGGCTGATCCGAAAGGCGGGGAGATGGCCGGTCGTCACTTCTATATCGACTCTACTTCACGCGAGCTGCATGTCAATCCTACTCAACCGGCGACTGCGTCAGACCCGACCTATCAACCATAGCCTGTTTGGAGTGCGGCGGCTCGACGCCGCTTTGGTCCGCGGCGGCTTGACGCCGCTTTGGTCCGCGGCGGCTTGACGCCGCTTTCTTGAGTTGAGGTCAAGTAGCGTCCCAGCAGATGGCCGTTTCGATTGGGGGTTGAGTTTGCCGCCGGCGTCAAGCCCCCGGCTACCAAAGCGGCGTCCAGCCGCCGCACTCCAAAGCGGCATTGTGTCGGCCACTACGGAATAATTTCCTGCCCGGCGGCATCGCGGCGTAGTTGATCAATGACCGAACGGATAGCTCCCGCCAGGCTTCCGTTTGGCGCCAGCGCGAGATACTTCTCATAAGCCACAATCGCTTCCTTGTAGTTTTGCTGCTTCTCGTAGGCTGCGCCCAACAGTTGATAGATAACCGGTTCAGAATCCGACAACTGCGCTATGGCTTTGCGAAACTCGACAATGGCCTCGGAGTACTGCCCTTTTTCTTCCAACACTCTCGCAAGCCCCACGTGGGCCTCAGGCTGAAATCCTCTGCTCTCTCGAATTGCCCGGCGAAATGATTGGATGGCCTCTTCGGTGAAGGCGGCTTCGCGGTGAATCCTTCCTTCGACCGCAGAGGCTTCCGGATAGACGGGTCGGTTACGGCGTGCTGCTTCAATTTCGGCGAGAGCTTGCTGGTAGTGGTTTAGGTCCAGCAGCACGCGAGCGAGCCCGAGATGGGCCGTGGGGAACGCCGGCCGGAGCTGGAGCGCCTGACGATAAAGCTCGGCAGCATTTTGTCTCCCCGTATCGTCCTTTGCTTTTTCACGCGCTTCTTCCGCTTGCTGAAAGGTCAACTCAGCCCGGTCCGTAGTCCTTACCAACTTAATCGCTACACTTCGTCTGCCGGCAACGAGCGGCAATGACGCCTCTTTGAATCCGGTTGCCCGGCCTCGCAGTACGTGCCGGCCAGGTGAGATGTTGGGCAACTCGAGTCTGCCCGCAGCGTCGGTTACACCGCGACGAATTTCGTCGATCCAGATGATGGTATTAGGCTCGGTCGTGACCAGAAGCGATCTGGAAGCGGAGACCGGCGGTGGGCTACTTCGGCGTTGGGACCAGACTGCGTTGCCGCCAGGAATTGACAGAACCATTATTCCGGCAACTGCCAGAAACCTTCGCCAGCCAGACGCGCCGGCCCCTGCAGCTCGGATCAAGACTGGCCAAAAGCTATGGTGCGCCGGCATCGAGTTCTTACTCTTCGTTCTCATTACCTCGCACCCGACGCTTACGAACGGTTCCACTCTGAGGATCAGCGGCGGGTGAGGCAACTGCCGTCTGTTGTCTGGTGACCGCTCGCGTGCCCACCTCGGGGCGAAACTCTCCATTGGCGTCGTAGAGTCTCTGGTACTGAAGCCGGTTCCGCACTACCCCCTGCACGTAACCACGAGTCTCTTTGAACGGGACGGCCTCGGCCCACTCATCCATTTCGGCAGGCAGCGAGGCTCGCCATTGGACGGCGCGCCCTGGACCGGCGTTGTAAGCGGCAGCCACGTACTCGATCTTGCCAAACTTGTCGATTTGATCCCGCAGGTACGCGGTTCCGAGTTGGATGTTAAGACGCGGTTCGTAAAGCGATTCTTCTGAAATGCTGCGGGCTATCCCGTACTTTCTGGCGGTGGAAGTTCCAGTAGGAACCAGAAGCTGCATCAGCCCGTAGGCCTTGGCACTCGACCGCGCACGGGTCATGAAGACCGTCTCCTGCCGTATCAGACCGGCCACTTGATAAGGATCAAGATTCCTGGCCCGAGACTCCTGAACGATGATGTCCCAATTTGAAAGTGGATAGAATACGTCCCACTCTTCTCGCGTCATCTCTTCGGGCTTCATCTGGGAATAGTCCGGGAAACTCTTCTTCAATACATTCAGAGCGCGGACGTTGTCTTCCTGCGTTCGATAAATGCGAGCAATCGCCAGGTTAACCTTGGGACTATTTCCGGCCGACTCGGCCGCCTGCGCCAGTTCCTCCAGGGCCCATTCATCGAGACCTACATTATTGAGTTCGTCGGCCCGAGCGAGCGATTTGTCTTCCGCCTGACCGGCTGTTTCTTCAGCTACCGTGACCGTGGCCAGGTTTGCTATGGCGAGCCCGACCACGGAATCCGGCGCAAACGATTTAGCCGGTACAGTCCCAACCCCACTGCGAAGCATTCCATCGAGGCGCTGCTTCGCCAGGTAGCCGTACCAGTTGGCATCGTAGCGGGCCAGCACGGCCTGATAGAGCGCGCGAGCCTCTGCGAGTTTGCCGGCACGTTCTGAATCGCGGGCCGCCCAATAGCCTGCCCGGCCGCGATT
>DATKIS010000863.1:0-2607 GCA_035543975.1 Pyrinomonadaceae bacterium | reverse complement strand
GGGGAAATATGGCAAGCAATTCGGAACGATGGCCTTCGCTGAGTTTGTCGGCGACCCCGATGCGGCAAACGATCAGTTTGGTGAGGGCACGTTTCTTGATTGGGCCAAAAACAATAAGCGCTCGTGGAAACATGATCGCTTTCGGGTGCGTCCGTTGCTTCGAGTTTTCACGGGCAAGACCTTAGGCGAAATCACGCCCGGTGCAATCGAGACCTTCAAGAGCACAAGGTTGCACAGTTTTACGAAGCGCAAAACGAAACGAAGTCCGGCATCCGTCAAACATGAAATCGATCTATTGTCGCGGATATTCACACTAGCGGTGACTTGGGACTTGGCCGACTCAAACCCTTGCAGTCGGGTTAGCAAATTCAAGTTGCAGAATCAGCGCTACAGGTATCTGCTACCCGATGAGGAACCACTGTTGTTAGCTCAATGCATCGGCAAGCGAAAGCACTTAGCAACGATGATCCCGTGTGCTATCGGAACCGGAGCGCGTAAGAGTGAGCAACTGACCCTCAAGGTTCGGCAGTGTGATTTTTTCCGCAACCTGATCGTGTTTGATAAGACGAAAAGCAGCAGACTCCGCTTTGTTGAGATGAACAGCGAAGTAAGGGAAATTCTTCTACCGCTGTGTAGGGGCAAGCGACCTGATGACTATGTTTGGCCCAGCCCAAAGACGGGTAGACCATTCCATGACATCAAGAATGCGTTCGGCCGTGCTTGCCAGGACGCGAGGATTGAGGGCTTAGTCTGGCATGACTTGCGGGCCACTTATGGCACGCGGTTAGGCGAGGCTGGATTCAACGCTTATGACATCGCCAAGCTCATGGGCCATGCGAACATCTCTACGAGTCAGCGTTATGTTCGCAATATGCCAGTGGGTGCGGGTGAGGCAGTGATGCTAAAAAATCAACGCCGTCACAGTACCGTCACAACTGGTGATTCCGGCACTTTGATGCTCGCTGTAAACAGTTGATAATTAAGACATGGCGGGGTAGCTCAGCTGGTTAGAGCGTGGGATTCATAACCCCAAGGTCGGGAGTTCGAGTCTCCCCCCCGCTACCAATCCTATCCACTATTATCAATAACTTAGGTAAAGCTAGCTTGCTGCAGCTACTGCGGTCTGCGGCGTTTTGTCGAGATTTTGTCGAGGCTTCGAATTTTCCTCGACTTGACGCCAGCGGGTGACCGAGGCATTGACTGCCAGCCTCACTTCCTACGACACAACCACAAATCAAATCACGACTCCCGGCATCACCTACGAAGCGGCGGGGCGGACGCTTACTGACGTCATCTTCCGTGGACTGCAATATCAATACAATCCGGAAGGCGGCATGACGTGGTCAGCGAATCTGGACGGTCCAAACCCGGCAACGTCTGTCTATGACGGCTTGGGCCAGCGGGTACACAGTACGAGGGAGGAGTGACGAAGAGTTACTTCTACGACATCAATAGGAGCGTGGGTGGCGGAGAACGAGGCCACAGGGGTCGTTCAGGGGCCGTAGTTGCGGATACGTCGTGCACCGCCCTTCATTCAAGCATGGGATGATGTAATTTTTAGATCACCTAAATGCTCAGCCGGCGGAGGCGTTTTGTTCGTAGACAACTTGCGTTCGGCCAGCTGGTTCGCCACTCTGAATGGAGGCGTCTCGTTTCCTGCTAAATCAAGGATAGTGCGCAGGGTGTCGTATATTCGGTGAACCCGTTCTTGCGCCTTTGACTCGGGCCAGCTCAGGAGTTCGCCGCATCCATTAATGATGCCGCCTGCGTTCGCCAGGTAATCGGGAACATACAGGATGTCGATTTCGTGCAGCGCCTCACCGTGTCGCTCTTCGAGAAGTTGATTGTTGGCTGAACCTACCACTATCTCTACCTTTAATTGCGGAATTGTCTCGTCGTTAATAATTCCGCCCAGCGCGCACGGGGCGAAAATGTCTGCCTGCGCACCGAGTATCTGATCGGGCGCAACAGGCGTCGCATCAAAATCGTCGACGACTGTTTTTAGTCTTCCCGCATCGATATCTGAAACGACTAGCTTCGCTCCGGCTTCGAAAAGTGTCTTGGCCAGATGGTAACCGGTTTTGCCGCAGCCCTGGATAGCTATGGTCCGTTTAGTCAGGTCCGAGGATCCCCAACGGTGTAATGCTGCCGCCTGGATTGCCCGAAAGACCCCATAAGCCGTCATCGGAGACGGATCGCCGGAGCGAGTTCGGAGGCCTGACACATAAGGGGTCTCCATTCGTATGTATTCCATGTCATCGGGATCAGTGCCAACGTCCTCGGCAGTTATGAAGCGACCATCGAGGGAATCGACGAAGCGACCATGAGCACGAAATACTTTTTCGCGGTCCATGACGACGTTGTTTCCAACAATGATCGCCTTTCCCCCTCCCAGGGGAAGGTCGGCCAGCGCGTTTTTGTAGGACATCGCGCGCGACAATCGCAGAGCATCCAACGTCGCCGCCTCATCGCTGGCATACCTCCATAGACGGGTTCCGCCCACCGCCGGTCCGAGTGCTGTACTGTGGATTGCGATGATGCCACGATAGTCGGATGCCGGATCAGACCACAGAACGACTTCCTCGTGCTCCGCTTCAGCGTAAATTT
>DATKIS010000862.1:0-7049 GCA_035543975.1 Pyrinomonadaceae bacterium | reverse complement strand
TGCTTTTGGGGGCTGTGGTCATTGGCTTTTGGTCTTAGGTCTTTGGTCTTTGATATTTATCCAAGAATGCTCGATCCTATGACCGCTCAGTCCCGGCTGGAGAAACGAAACGCAAAGACCGAAGTCCAAAGACCGAAGTCCAAAGACCCAAGACCAGGTATTGAAATGAATATCGGTATCACGGTTTATCCAACCTACGGTGGCAGTGGCATTGTAGGTTCTGAGCTGGGGAAGGAACTGGCCGCTCGCGGCCACACCGTCCACTTCATCTCTTCATCGCTGCCCACCAGACTCACGGAACTCAACGAACGGGTGCGGTTTCATGAAGTCGAGATGATGTCGTATCCCCTATTTGAACATCAGCCTTACACCCTCGCGCTCGCCACCAAGATGGCCACGGTGGCCGAGACAGAGAACCTGGATCTCCTTCACGTACACTATGCGATCCCTCACTCCATCAGCGCGATCCTGGCGCGGGAATCCCTGAAACCAAAACGATACCTGCCCGTTATTACCACTCTCCATGGAACCGACATCACGCTCGTCGGGGCAGACCGCTCGTATCTGCCGATTACGCGCTACGGCATCGTGCAGTCAGACGGAGTTACCGCAATTTCACATTACCTTAAGGAAGCGACCAAAGAGATATTCCACTTTGACGATATCGAAGTGATTCCAAACTTCATCTGCCAAACTGACTATGCACGACATCCAGTCGATGAGTTGCGTTCGTCTCTGGCCCCACAAGGGCAACCGCTGCTGGTCCACGTTTCCAACTTCCGCCCGGTTAAGCGTCCGGTTGACTGCGTTGAAATATTTGCTCGCGTGTTGCAGAAGGGAATCGACAGCCGGTTGGTAATGGTGGGCGACGGAAGTGAACGCACAAATGTGGAACACCGGGCGCGCTGTTTAGGCATCCAAGACAAGTGTGTCTTTGTCGGCAAGCAGCCGAAGATTGTTGACTATCTGTCGTGCGCCGACGTGTTGCTGTTGCCGTCGGAGCAGGAGTCGTTCGGTCTCGCTGCGCTTGAGGCGATGGCTTGCGAAGTGCCGGTGGTAGCTTCTCGCGTGGGTGGCATTCCGGAGGTGGTGACCGACGGCCAAACGGGATACCTAAGCGAAGTCGGCGACGTCGACAAGATGGCGGTTGATGCGGCGCATCTGCTGGCCGATCGGAATCTGCGCCAGGAAATGGGCAAACGAGCGCGCGAGTCTGCCGTTGCCCGATATCGTACTGATATTGTCATTCCCCAGTATCTAAGTTTTTATGAGCGGGTAATTAACCGGAAGCGTCCAGAATCGTCCTGAAGGAAATGGGACCAAAGTTTCGCGGCTGTAAACCAGCGACGTTGATTTCTGCGATGGTGGTGCTGACGCTCGTTCTGGGTGGTTGCAAACCGAAGTTGGCCAGCCAGCAACTCACCAGCGCGCAGCGACAACTTGCAGCGGAGCTGCGAGACGTCACCAAAACTTATCTGGAAAGCCACCTGGGTGTGGCTGGATTCGGCGGAAAGTCTTTCTGTGCTTACAAAGTCATGGAACTGGATCAGAGCGAGGAGCGTTTACGAGAATTTGTATACGCCGTTTGTCAGGAGTACTACCTCAAGAATGGAGTAGTGGAAGAAGGAACGGGACTAGGTTTACCCGTCGTGCTCACTTTACGAAGGACGGGTTTGATGTACCAGGTTGTCGGTCACCAAACTCCCGGTGATGGAGGACAATACTCTCGGGATGTCGAGCGACTGTTTCCGAAGCAAACCCACCGGGAGATATTCGAAGCCGGACCAAACTACACTGCTTGGAAGGACGAGGTTGCCGGCGAAGCCAGGAAGTATTTTGGGAAGTAGAATTACTAATCGAGGGGTGATTCAAATGAAAAAGCGATTACTGATTTGCGTGCTCGCCTGCCAACTCCTCTGCCAGTTTGCGCTGATCAGTTTTGGACAATTGCCTTCCTCGGCTACACCCGGACAAAGACGCCCAAACCCTCCATCGCCCGAGGCGCAACGGCCGACCCGGACCACTGACGATGACGTTGTCAAAATCACAACCAACCTGGTTCAGGTTGATGCCGTGATAACTGATCGGGACGGCAAACCGGTAACCGACCTGCGGCCGGAAGAGGTCCAGATCCTCGAAGACGGCCAGCCGCAGAAGATCACCAATCTTAACTACATCGCTCTCGACGTGCCCACCGCTTCCAAGCGAGCGGAACCCGCCAAACAAGTCGACCGGAACGCTCCGCCCGTGCCGCCTGTCCGGCTGCGGCCCGAGCAGGTTCATCGGACGATGGCGTTGGTGGTGGACGACCTGGGGCTTTCATTCGAGAGCGTGAATTACGTTCGTCAGGCGCTGAAGAAGTTTATCGACCAGCAAATGCTGCCTAATGATCTGGTGGCGATCATCCGTACCGGCGGCGGCATCGGCGCCCTGCAGCAGTTCACCTCGGATAAACGGCTGCTTTACGCGGCGGTGGATAAAGTGAAATGGAATCCGCAGGGCCGCGGCGGAATTACGCCCTTTTCGAACCTCGGGCAAGATCCTTCCGAACCGCCGAGCCTCGGCGGCGATGATCGAGTTGACGCTCCAAAGGGCGGCACCATTGACGAGCTCCGCAATGACATGTTCGCGGTCGGCACCCTCGGGGCAATCAATTACATTGTGCGCGGTTTGCGCGAACTGCCGGGACGCAAGTCCATTGTGTTGTTGTCAGAGGGATTCAGGCTATTCAACAAGACTGATCCGGCTAACAGCACTCGCGTACTGACGGCGCTAAATCAGCTTACCGAACTGGCAAATCGCGCCTCGGTGGTCATCTACACAATGGATGCGCGCGGTTTGCAGCCTTTGCAACTCACCGCCGGAGATAACGTCGCCCAAATGTCCGCTCAAAAGATTGCCGAAGGTCTGAGTGACCGTCGAGCCGAAATGTTTGAGACTCAAAGTGGCCTCAACTATTTGGCCATACAAACCGGCGGACTCGCGATTCGCAACACAAACGATTTGAATCGCGGCATCAAACGCGTCATCGAGGATCAGCAGGGTTACTACCTTATCGGCTACCGGCCGGACGATTCCACGTTTGACACTGTTTCCGGCCGCCGCAAGTTTCACAAGCTCAGCCTGAAGGTGAACAGACCCGGCAAGTTTACCGTGCGCATGCGCAATGGCTTCTTTGGGGTGACCGACGACGATTCGAAGCCGGTTGCAAAAACTCAGGCTCAGCAACTTGTGGGGGCACTCGCATCGCCATTCGGCGCGGCTGGCGTGCACGTTCGCCTGACTTCGCTCTTTGCCACTGATCCCAAGCTAGGTTCGATCATGCGTTCAATGATCCACGTTAACGGACAGGACCTCACTTTCACCGATGAACCAGACGGCTGGCACAAGGCGGTCTTCGACATTCTAGCCATCACTTTTGGGGACAATGGCGTCATCGTGGATCAGCTCGGACGCACCCATACGCTCCGGCTCAAAGGTAAGAGCTACGAGCGGGTACTGAAGGACGGGTTGATTTACAACCTGAGCGTCCCGGTAAAGAAACCGGGAGCTTATCAACTGCGCACGGCTTTGCGTGATGTTCCTTCAGAGCGCGTTGGCTCGGCCAGCCAGTTCATTGAAGTGCCGGACCTCAAGAAAAACCGACTGGCGCTTTCCGGCCTCGTGGTGAAGGGACTGCCGGCCCAGGTGTTTGAGAAGGAGGGAAGTGGAGCGGCGCAGACGGAGGAAACGGACGATTCGGTTGGCCAGACAGATCCCAACCTCAGTGCGGCGGTGCGTCAGTTCAAGCAGGGCCTGGTCGTAATCTACGGCGCGTTTATTTATAACGCCCAGTTGGACAAGGCTGCCGGCCGGCCGCAATTGCAGACTCAGGTGAGAGTGTTTCGCGATGGGCAACAAGTGTTCAGTGGAAAAGAGATTACTTACGACGCCAGTGGTCAAACGGATTTGAAACGGCTTCCTCTGGCCGGCGCAATCCAGCTGGGATCTACGATGGCGCCCGGCGAGTATGTCATCCAGATAATCGTGACTGACGCTCTGGCGAAAGATAAGCATCGCCTGGCCAGCCAATGGATCGACTTCGAGATTGTAAAGTAAGAGAAGCAGAATAGGACCTATTAGATTTACATGACCCACTCTCCTCACTCCATCATCATCGGCACCGCGGGGCACATCGATCACGGAAAGAGTTCGCTGGTGCAGGCCTTAACCGGAAAAGGCCCGGATCGCTTACCGGAAGAAAAGCGCCGCGGCATCACGATCGACCTGGGTTTCGCCGACCTGGATTTAGGGGATGTCCGAGTGAGCTTTGTTGACGTCCCGGGTCACGAGCGATTCGTCAAGAATATGCTGGCGGGAGTTCATGGCATCAGCGCGGTCGCCCTCGTGATAGCCGCCGACGAAGGAGTCATGCCGCAAACGCACGAACACTTCGATATCTGCCGGCTGCTCAACGTGCAGCACGGCCTGGTGGTTATCACTAAAACAGACCTGGTGGAGGATGAACTGCTCAGTCTCGTGCTCGCTGAGGCTGAGGAACTAGTGGCGGGATCCTTTCTTGAAGGAGCTCCGACCGTCCCGGTGAGTGCACGCACCGGCGATGGTCTGGAGGAACTGCGTTCGGCTATTCGCAAAATTGCTCGAGAAATACCGGAGCGTCCAACTGATTCAGTTACTCGCCTCCCGATCGACCGGGCCTTTACGATGAAAGGCTTTGGCGCCGTCGTAACCGGAACTCTTGTCGCCGGGAGAATCGCCGAGGCCGATGAACTCGAGTTGTTGCCGGCGGGATCGCGCGTGCGGGCTCGCGGGCTGCAGGTCCACGGAAGTTCAGTTCAGGTAGCGGAGGCCGGGCAGCGCACCGCCGTCAATTTGGCGGGAGTAGATGTGGCAGCCATTCAACGCGGAATGGTGCTCGCCGAGACCGGCCGCTTGCGTCCGGTGCAAATCATCGACGTTCATCTGGAGATGCTTCAAAGTGCCCCCCGCGCAATTCGCACGCGCGCGCGCGTGCGAGCCCATATTGGCTCCGCGGAGGTCCTGGGTCGGGTGGGAGTGTTGGGCGATCGCTTGGAGATACCGCCAGGAGGAACGGGGCTGATTCAGCTGAGACTGGAGAGCCCGGTAGTAGCATTACACGGTGATCGCTTCGTTCTTCGCTCGTATTCGCCCTCGGAGACTATCGCGGGCGGTACCGTCTTAGATCCATTTGCGACCAAGCATCGCGGCAAAGAACTGCGAAAAACTCTGGAGCGCCTGCGCGTACTCATGGGCCAGGACCGGCCCGCCAAATTCGCAACGTTCGTCGAGTCGTCAGGAGATCTCGGATTGAGGTTTTCAGATCTGGCCGCCAGAACCGGTTGGAATGACGCAGTCTTATCCGAAGTCGCCACGAGGGCCAAACAGGCCAGCACGCTAATTGAGGCTGATGATCAGGCCGGCCGCGCAGCCAATCCTGGGACGGCAAACCGGTTATTCATTAGCCGGGAAAATTTTGACCGATTGGCCAGCGCTGCTTTGGCCGACGTCGAGTCTCATCACCAGCGCGAGCCCCTGTCACGTGGCTTGGCGCGCGAAACTTTGCGCGAGCGGCATTTCGCGCACACTGCTCCAGAGCTTTTCCGTGCGGTAGTCAGTCATCTCGAAAAGACGGGTGCGTTGGTAACCGACAAGGATTTGGTGAGGTCGAGCGAACACAGCGTCGAACTCTCGCCCGCCGACGCACAACTACGCGAACGGCTCGCGGCGCTCTATGAAAAGGCAGGGCTCGAAGCGCCCTCGCTTGAACAGGCCTTTGCTGAGGCGGGGGTGGCTGCGGCGGATCGCGTCCACGGCCGAAAGATTTTCCAGCTACTCATCGACAATCGCACGCTGGTGCGGGTGCAGGGTGACATGTTCATTCATCTTGGAGCGCTGGATCGCCTGAAGACTTTACTGTTTAAGTTTGCGTCGGAACACGAACCAGAGCGATTGATTGACGTGGCGAGCTTCAAGGACCTGGCGGGTGTCTCACGCAAATATGCGATTCCGCTGCTTGAGTATCTGGATCGCGAACACGTAACCCGCCGGGCCGGCGACAAACGCATCATTGACTAATGCCCAAAGCAAACGCATAAGGCCAACTCAATTACAGAACCCAGCGCGGTAGCACGGGATGCGTGAAGCAACTCCGCTCGCAGCTTGTTATTGCCTCTTAATTGTTAGTCGCCCTGAGGATCCCGCGCTACCGCGTTGGGTTCTGTATTGATTGCATTTAAGTCAAACCTCAAGTGCCGCGAGTCTGAAACACTTGCGTTCCTCGATGCACAGCGTTAACATGCACCCCAATTACGTATCGGCTTTTTCCTTCAACCTTCATAGCGACTCAAATGGCCGGAGGTAAATGAACATGAAAGAGATGCTGGCAGGGATCGTTGGTTTAGCCGCTGCTTTGGGGGCGATCTATTACTTCTATAAATTTGTGACTTCCGTTGACCCGGCAGGTGGTCATACCCAGGGTTGGATTGCTTTGGGGTTGGCCGCAGTGGCGTTTGTTTGCGGTTTGATCTATTTCCTGGGTCACGTAAATAAGGAAGAGGAGATTCACATAACGCAGTAGGCGCCGCGGCTGCTGCGGGTCAGCTCGTTTTAGACTGACATGTTCTCCCCGACAACGCTCGATTGCGCACTGCTGTTAGTTTCATCAGAATTTTTGACGCCGTTTGTGCACCGATGCGGCTGAAGTGCGCAAACGGCGCTTGTTTGTAATAGAGACCGAAATCCGGATAGGAGACGGTGAATGGTTATCGGGTCGTTGGTAATGCTGGCGCAAGTGGAGACGACTTTTCGTGAGCCCAGCTATTTTGCTCCGGTGATGTTGGGAATGCTGGTGCTCGGCGGTGTCGCCTGGCTGATAGCCGCCGTACTTGGTTTTGCCCGCGCGCGAGCGTTTGGTCCATCGGCGAGGTGGTTTTCATTTTCAGCCGTGTCGCTGATCCTGTTTCATATTCAATTCATTGTGCTCGGCCTGGGAGTCCTGACTAAAGACAGCAGCCTGATATTCGGTATCC
>DATKIS010000861.1:0-2612 GCA_035543975.1 Pyrinomonadaceae bacterium | reverse complement strand
GGTCAATGACCACTGAGCCCGCACAAACCTGGGGTCGCTCGGTATTTCGGTCGTTAGTGGAAATCTTTACCAGTTCGGTGCGGGTGCCGGTGCCGGTAGCGCTCGGTCTGTTGCTGCTATTTGGGGCTGCCGTTTTCTTTCTGCGCCCGGCTGGCCCGGTCAACGTAGCGCAATCAACTCCGCTCTCGAGTTCGCCAGCTCCGGAAACACGAACAGTCACAGTGCCGGTCGTTAAGGAGAAAGTGATCACCCGAGTGGTTTACCTCGAGAAGAAAGGTCGTAGGTTCAGGAACAGTGCACCCGCAGGCTCGGTGCCTTCCAGTCTGTCGGACAGCGTTGCCCGGGCGAGATCGGACGCGTCACTTGGAAGCCTGGCAGGTTTTAAGCCGACCGATCAGATCAGGTTGACGATCACCAAAGGGAGCGACCGGGATGAGAAGTAGCGGTTGGATTGTTGTCTTGCTGTTGTTGCTGGCATTGCCGGTGGCAGCACAGGAAGACTCAAGCCGAAATACGGTGGTGCCGTTAGCCGCCGGGGGCTTCATCGCTTTCAAAAGCGAAACTGCCACCATTCGCACCTCGAAAACTGGAGCGGCGTTGCCGAAATTGCAGGGCGAGCTGATAGGACAGGCTTTCGCTGACGAGAACCGGGTTATCCATCGAGTGCTCGTGGATGCTCAGGGCAAGTATCTGTTCGGCTACGATCTCACCATCGAACCTGTACCTGCCTCAAAGACTTTCACCATTGGCGTTGGCCCCCTGAACGCGGAGCTCGAAAAGAAACTTTTGGCTAGCAACGCAGGTGGGCCGCCAATCGCCACATTGCCTCAATCCGCTGAGCCCCAGATTCTGGGTGACGGCGATTCATTTGCGCTTGATCTGTTGGTCAATCAAAAGACGGGACTGAAGATTGTCGACCGCGTAAAAGTCTCCTTCGACCGTTCGAATCTTTGGAACGACAGTCCGAAAGCCCTGCCCCGGGACTTTACCCTGGATGCGGTTGCTTTGAAGGTAATAGATTACCGGTTGTCGATCGACGGCAACCTGGTGGCGGAAGGTAAGCATGGAAAGAATCTCGTGGGCGCCCTGCTCTGGTGTTACGTCGAAGGACACGGCCGCTTCATCTTTTCTCTCGTGCCGCGCGATGGTTATGACTTCCAGAAGATCGGAATTATTAACGAGAATCGAATCGAGTTTACATTGAAGGGTAAGAATTTTCAGTGGCTCTCCAGCTCGCCCATCCTTTCCAGTGGCGGAACCTGGAACATCTGGGTGCTTGAAGATCCAACCTATGTCCCGTTTGGCTCGAAGGAGATCGCCAAAAAAGAGAAGAACAAGCTAGAGAGGCTGGACGACTCTATCAAAGTTGTTGAGGACAAGGCCGCCAGGATCGCTGATCCCGCATCTGCCACTTTCCGGGGCCCCGCCAATCAGGTCAATAAGGCCGAGGAAGCCCGGAGATTTAAGGTAATGGTTGGCGCCGCGGATCGGATTGAGAATCTGTGGCCCCGGAATCCATGAGTGCGTAAACTTCGGCTTCACCGATCGATTCGAACCTAACCAGTTTCCCCGAACAACTCGAGTGCATTCTCCCGCAGTCCTCGTCGTTGCGGGCCGGGACGATGTGTGTCAAAAGCATGGCCAAAACATTGACGCCATCTTTCTAACAGGGCCCAGGATTCTGAAACGGTCCATTTAACCAAGGAGACGGAAATGAAAATTTATGATCGATTGCCGGTTATCATCAGCCTGCTTTGTTTGTCGTTTTGCTCGATTCAGGCGCAAGCCCAGTCGGATGAGGTGCCGAAGTTTGAATTGGGGGCGCAGTTCACTTCAATTACAAAGCCCAGCTACAGTGGTGGCGTGACCGAGCCGGGTTTTGGCGGACGGTTTACTTTCAACCTCAACCGCAGTGTTGCTCTGGAAGCCGTGGGAAACTTTTTTCCGCATAAATGTAACTACTGTGGGAGCGGCGGTGCGGCTGGCGATAACAGCGGCAACATCGCGCAGGGACTCTTTGGCGTCAAAGCCGGCAAGCGTTTTCAGAAGTGGGGCATCTTCGCCAAAGCCAGGCCGGGGGTTGTCAGTTTTAGTGAGGGCGACTCCGACTATTTTCTAAACTTGCCCAGCGGTTTTGGTATCACGCAGAAGCGTGGGAATCACTTTGCCGGCGACCTGGGCGGAGTGCTGGAGTTTTATCCGTCTCAGCGAATTGTCACGCGGTTTGAAGCCGGCGACACTATGATTCACTACGGCCAACGCCAGATTCACATTCTCACCTTTAATCCCATTACTAATGCGCCGACCCTGATTCCCTTCACCACGCGCTCAGAAACTCGGCACAATTTTCAATTCTCGGCGGGGGTGGGGTGGCGGTTCTAATCGGGTTATGACGGATAGTCCTTCATCTGAAACCACAACGGCAACCCGGGGGCCTCAGGCGTATAGAGTACAACCTTCAGGTTGCCGCTTTCTCGACCGCGCAAGCTAAGCTTGGACTCTGAACGCCTGTTGCCCAGCGCAAGCTAAAGCTTGGACTCTGAACGCCTGTTGCCCAGCGGACTTCGGACACCCCAAGCAGAAAACCAAAACGGCAACCCGGGGGCCTCAGG
>DATKIS010000860.1:0-2266 GCA_035543975.1 Pyrinomonadaceae bacterium | reverse complement strand
CAGGAGGAACAGGATGGCGAAGCGTGGAGTCGCGTCTCCCTGGAAAGTGAAGGCCTGCTCGATGCTGTTAGTCATTTTTCAGTCCTTCACTCCAATCGCTATCAAACTGAGACCGGACCAGGGCCACACTCTATCGCTCCGTCGTAACAACGGCATTAACGTGCTCACCAACTTGATTTGAATACGTGAGAATCGTTTCCGGCGTAGCACCTTACCGTTGAGCCACCAACCCAGCACCGAAAAGCGATTAAAGTCAAATAACTTCTCGATCCGGAAGCCTGCAGTCGTGAGCGCCTTTTCCAGTCCTGCCCTCGTATAACGCTCCCGGTGATCCAGCGCTTCGTCAAGCGTGCCATATAGCGCAGGATGCTGAGGCACCATGATGATGACCCGTCCCCCCGGCTCCAGCGACCGCCAGATGTTTTCGAGCGCGACTTGTTCGTCCGCCACTTGCGCCAGGACGTTAACCACCAGCGCGGTATCAAACCGCTGCTCTAATCCCTCGAAGTCCTCCGGATTCGAAAGGTCAATTGGCAAAACGCGAAGATAAGGTTTGCCCCAGGAGTGCGACCGCAGAAAGTTCAGATACTGCGGATTCTTGTCGGAGGCTACATAGAGTTCACGCGGTATGAACTGGTTGACCAACGTTCCGATACCTGCCCCGATCTCCAGGACCCGGTCCCCGACGAAGGGCCGCAACACTCTACCCATCCAAAGATTGATCCTTCGGGCACGCTCCAGATCTGTGCGAATGTGGGAGCCGTATTCGTCTTCCTGGTAAAGATCGTCAATCAGCCAGAACCGAATCATAGCCATGATGGCCAACAGTCCATCGGAAGTACGGATCTTCTTCCCTTCCTGCTCCGACCGAGGCAGATAGCGGATTGGTACCTCGAAAATGCAGGCTTGCCGTTTGGCTAACTTGGAAGTGATCTCAACCTCGAAACGAAAATCTTTGCTTCTCAGCGGAATCGACCTGAAGAGAGCGGTCTTGATTGCCTTGTAACAAGTCTCCACGTCTGTCAGATAGAGATCCGATAGCCAATTGCTGAAATAGGTGACGGACTTATTGAGTAGGGTGTGGCGATTCCGCAAAGCTCGACGGTAAGGCGCAGATAAAAACCGCGAGCCAAAGACTGCATCGGCGCCCTCTTTGACGAAAGGCACGAGCAACGATGGAATGTCTTCCGGATTACATTCAAGGTCGGCGTCGTGAATGATGCTGATGTCGCCGGTCGCGTGGACGAGCGCAGTTTGGATTGCCGCTCCCTTGCCCTGATTAGATTCGTGGCGCAGCAGTTTGATTCGTGAGTCCTGGGTCGCCAGTCGTTGCAGAACCTCCCAACTGCCGTCAGTACTCCGGTCATCAACTACGATCACCTCGAGTTGTTTGATGAGTGGGTCTTCAAGGGCCAGGACGCGTCGGAGGCTGGTCGCCACCACATGCCGTTCGTTATACACCGCCACCAAAACGCTAAGCCGGAAAGATGTCGGCAAATTGGTCTCGTATGCCGGCAGCACTTCAAGCAAAGGCTGAGAAATTCGACGCTGCTGTACTTCCGTTTGTAGCACTGGTGATTTGCTTCTGGTTAGGTCGGTGTCGTTGCGTCACATCAAGACGAGATGCTAACGGCTGTGCACCAAAGGGTATTTGCGGCTTCGCCGCCTTCCATGCGGTAAGGCTCAGCCTTACCGAGATAGTCTGGATTTTGTTGCGAGGCTGCGCCTCAGTACAGACTCACAGAGGCATAGCCTCAACTCAAAAACATGGGCGCTACCGGTAAGGCTGAGCCTTACCGCACGGAAGGCGGCCAAGCCGCGAAGAGGCCGTCAGGCGTCTAAGGCGAATAGCGATTTCTGACATCCGACATCTCCCCCTTCTCACTGTCCCGACAATTCCGGCGCAGCCCGATCCTTGATTCTGCGCTTCCGGCTGCCGAAGCGATACCGCAGCAGGTTCGTCATAAACTCAAAGAGAGCCGCCGGCTTAACGAATGAACTCCGCATGTCGTTAAGCGCAAAATGGACCGGGATCTCACCGATTGTCAGCCCAGCCTCGCGGGCCCGAATCATGATCTCCGCGTCCGCGAACCAATCGTCCGACTGAAGGTCAAGCAACTCATACTTATCTCGCCGGATGATCTTGGGTTTTGAGTTAACGTCGTGAATTTGCAGCCCAAATAACAACTTGAACAGGCCATTGTAGATATAAGAAATGAGCCGCCGGTAGAAACCATCATCCCTTCGAACCCGATAGGTCTTGGTC
>DATKIS010000859.1:0-2549 GCA_035543975.1 Pyrinomonadaceae bacterium | reverse complement strand
CTATCACGCGCCGGATTCGCAATTTTACTGGGGTCGTGGCAACGGGTGGGTAGCCGCGGGAATGGCCGAACTATTGAGCTCGATGCCAAAGAAACATCCGCAACGCGCGCGGATTCTTTCCGGTTACCAAAAGATGATGGCCTCGCTGCTGAAGTACCAGGGGACTGATGGGCTCTGGCGCCAATTGGTCGATCGTCCCGACAGTTGGGCTGAGACTTCCGGCACCGGCATGTTTGCGTTCGCCATGATCAGCGGAGTAAAACTCGGCTGGCTCAACGGCAAAACCTACGGCCCGGCAGCGCGCAAGGCGTGGCTTGGGCTGGTCCAGCACCTGGATAAGGATGCCAACGTTACCGAAGTCTGCATCGGCACCAACAAAGCACGCCAGGAAGTGGGGCCGGACGTGGCTACGCAATTGAAGTTCTACCTTGACCGTCCCCGCCGGGTAGGAGATTTACATGGCCAGGCGCCCATACTTTGGAGTGCATCTGCGCTGATGCGATAGGGTCGCTGATTCAAGAGAGCGGGGGCAAGCCCGCCTTCCTGACCCCGAGCTACTTTAGCGCCTCGTTTACTTTTGCGTGAAGGCCTTTCATAAAGATTTTCAGCGTTGTGTTTCATCAGATCGTGGTCAGTAAGGGGGGCTTGCCCCCGCTCTTAGGTGCCGCCAAATGAAAATCTCGAAACGCCTTTCGCTTTTCGCAATCACGCTTTCACTGGTTTCAGCTTGTCTGCCTGTTTGGTCAACGGGGGTCCAAAGCCAAAGAAGAGCCCCAGCACCAACTCGGGCCGGGACAATCGTCTACAACGTCCGAGCTTTCGGCGCTAAGGGCAACGGCCGGTCACTGGACACTACCGCAATCAACAAAGCCATCGACGCAGCTGCGGCTAACGGTGGCGGAACTGTTCACTTCCCGGCCGGCAGTTACCTGAGTTTCTCAATCCGTCTCAAAAGCAACATCGCGTTATATCTCGACCAGGGCGCGACGATAATTGCAGCCGATCCGAAGGACGCACCCAAAGGCGCAAATGCCGGTTACGATCTGCCGGAGCCAAACGAATGGGACATGTACCAGGACTTCGGCCACAGCCACTGGCAAAACAGCCTAATCTGGGGCATCGGCCTCGAGAACATTTCTATCCTGGGACCGGGCATGATCGATGGCCGGGGATTGACGCGCCGCAGCCCCAGACCTCGGCGTCCAGTGCAGCCAGGTGACACGCCCACAAGTTTGGGAGGCGGACAGCCGCTCTCCCAGGTGCAATCGCCGCTCGGCGAGAGTGACAATCCGGTGGTGATGAACAACCTCGGCAATAAAGCCATCTCTCTCAAACTTTGCCGGAACGTTTTACTCCGCGATTTTTCTATCCTCAATGGCGGACACTTTGCTTTGCTGGCCACCGGGGTAGACAACCTGACCATTGATAACCTCAAGGTTGACACCAATCGAGATGGCTTCGACATCGATTCCTGCCGCAACGTCAGAATTTCAAACTGCAGTGTGAACTCACCTAACGACGACGCCATTGTCCTCAAGAGTTCCTATGCCCTTGGCTACGCTCGCGCCACCGAAAACGTGACGATCACCAACTGCCTGGTGAGCGGTTACGACATCGGCTCCCTTCTCGAGGGCACCTACAAACGTAACGTCAAGGAAGCTCCTGACCGGGATGGCCCCACTGGACGGGTGAAGTTTGGCACGGAATCCAACGGCGGGTTTAAGAACATCACCATCTCCAACGTGGTCTTCGATCATTGTCGCGGGCTGGCGCTGGAAACAGTTGATGGCGGCCTGATCGAAGACGTCACCATAACCAACATTACTATGCGGGACATCAAAAACTCCCCAATCTTTCTGCGGTTGGGGGCCAGGATGCGGGGACCTGCGGGGATCCCCGTCGGCCAACTTCGGCGCGTCAAGATTAGCAATGTGGTGGTCTACAACGCCGACGCTCGCTACGCTTCAATCATCAGCGGCATCCCCGGACACAATATTGAAGACGTTTCGCTCAGCAACATACATATCTACTATCAGGGCGGAGGAACCCTGGCCCAGGCAGCCCTGGCCCCACCCGAAAAGGAAACCAACTATCCCGAGCCATCAATGTTTGGCGATATCCCGGCCTACGGGTTCTTTATTCGCCACGTGAAGGGCATCGAATTGAATGGCATTGACGTGAGTTATGCGCAGGAAGACCTTCGCCCAGCTTTTGTGCTTAACGACGTAAGTGACGCCCAGTTCTTTAATGTGAAAGCTAAACTTTCGAAAGGCGCTTCCGCGTTTGTGTTGCAGAAGGTTTCCGACTTCCGGGCGCATGAATGTAAGGGTGTGCCGGACACTCGGCTCGATCGAGTCGAGCAAAAGAAGCTTTAAGCGCCGACTCCGTGATGTTCGTGGAATTTAGTCTAGTTTCGTGGATCGTTTTCTAATTCACAACGGCCATACGATCCACGAACTGTCACGAAACCTCGCGAAGAAAGTTTTCCCTTGCGGTTCAATTCACCACTAAGCTGGTTACTGCTTTTGGATCAATAGAGTCGCCACGTA
>DATKIS010000858.1:0-2147 GCA_035543975.1 Pyrinomonadaceae bacterium | reverse complement strand
GGCCTCTACCGAAATCACCATCAAATCAAGGGCATCGGCCAAGCCCCACCGAACCCGAAGCTGCCTGGATTTGATTATTCGATTCAGAACATATCGTGGCAGGAAAAAGCCGATGACGAACGCGACCAAGATCCATAGGAGGGCGCTGTTGATGGGGCGCGCGAGCAGCGCACACGTTAACGCAACCGCCGCTGGAAAGCCCGCCAGGCTGGCTAGCTGAATCGCCCGATAAATAATAGGGGCGTTTCGAGATCGAAAGCCCGCATGCATTAACTGCTTCTGTAGTTTTTGAACTTCGGCCGCCGAAGGAGGCACCAGGCGATTTAGCGGCGAGGCGATTCGTTCGGCAAATTTTTCACCGGAATGCTCTTCAACAATCGAGACGGGCACGACCGTTGAACTGCCATTACTTTCGCCAAGCCTCTTGAGTCGCTCTGTGGTAGCACTCTGCGGCCGGCTCAGAAGCCAGTAAGCACCCATCATCACGAGCGTGATGCAAATAAAGGTCGAGATACCGATTAGTAGAAGCATTGCTTTTGCCAGTGGTCAGTAGTTAATGGTCAGTGGTCAGTTGTTTATAGTGCGTTGTCGTTGGTTGGGGGTTGGAGGTCGCCGGGTTGGTAGGTAGTGGTTGGTCCGATTCGGTTGGCACAACTGACCACTGGCCACTGACTAATACCCTCCTCAAATTTTGATATCCAATATCTTTCTGACAATTAGCATCCCGGTAATTTGCATGGCGATTGCGGCACCGATCATGTAATGACCACGTTGATCTTTCCACAGGATGCTCATGTAATCCGGATTCATTATGGTGACCGCGAGGGCGACAAAAATTGGCAAGCCGCAGAGGAGCCAGGCCGAAAGCCGCGAGCTCGTCGTCAAAGTTTTCAAATCTCCCATGATCCGAAAGCGTTCCCGAATCGTGTAGGCCACCTTCTCCAAAATCTCAGCCAGATTACCGCCAGTTTCCCTTTGTATCAGAACGGCGGTGACGCACATTCTGAGGTCGAGGAGCGGGATGCGATCTGTCAGATTCTCCAATGCGAGTTTTAGCGATAGCCCAAGGTTTTGTTCCTCATAAGTCTTGCGAAATTCTCCCGCGACCGGTTCCGGCATCTCAGCCGATACCATATGCAGCGCTTCAGAGAAGGCATGACCAGCCGACAAGCCACGACTCATCAGATCAAGGGCATCGGGCAGCAACTCAAGGAATGCATCAAAACGTTTTTTGCGTTTCCACCAAACATGAAGAAAAGGCAATAACGCTGCGACGAGTCCACCTCCAACCATGAGTAAGATTGAAGGACTGACGACTGAGACAGCGAGGGCCGCAAGAATTGCCGCCATTCCTGAAAACATAAGCAGCCGCGACGGCGTGATATGCAGGTCGGCCTGATCCAGCATCCGTTTCAACTGCAAGGCTGCCTGCATCCGGATCAGAGACTGATTTAACCAAGGTATCTCACTCATCAACTCGTTTCGCGCGAGGATCACCTCGATGTCATCCGTATGAGCGGAATGGAGCAGGGCTTCGGAAAGTCTCTTTTGCAACCGTTTACGTTTTTGGTCGGAACCATGCGTAGCTGCAAGGTAAGAGCCGAGCACCAGGAAGAGTGCAAACAGAAATACTATGAGTGAGATCAGCATGCCGTTCTAAAACTCCTCAAAAAAGATGCGTGGCAATTGCATTCCGTAGGATTTCAGTTTCTCAGCGAAGCGCGGCCGTATCCCGGTGGGCCTGAAGCGCCCAATGACCTGGCCCTGGTTCATCCCTGTCCGCTCATACATGAAGATCTCCTGCATAGTTATGGTGTCGCCTTCCATTCCGGTAATTTCAGAAATGGAAGTGACTCTCCGCGACCCATCGGAGAGTCTGGCAACTTGCAGGACCAGATCGATAGCCGATGCCACCTGCTGGCGCATGGCCCGCTCAGAGAGCCGCATCCCCGTCATCTGAATCATGGTTTCCAGACGCGACAGCGCGTCTCGTGGGGTGTTCGCGTGAATTGTAGTCAAGCTGCCATCATGGCCAGTGTTCATGGCCTGCAACATGTCTATCGCTTCGCCACCCCGGACCTCACCAATAACAATCCGATCTGGACGCATACGTAAAGCGTTACGAACGAGATCTCGCTGAGTTACTT
>DATKIS010000857.1:0-4877 GCA_035543975.1 Pyrinomonadaceae bacterium | reverse complement strand
CAATCGACTTCGCGGTCACGCCTTATTCGGTTCAATATGCTGGAGCGGCAGCGGCATTCGGAGGGGCAAGCACAAAAACTGATTTGACCAGCGGGACGATTGCCCCCGGACAATACTTCTTGATCCAGGAAGCAGGGGGCGCCACCAACGGGGTTGTGCTACCGACACCTGACGCGACGGGGACCATCAACCTCGCCACCGGCGGTGGCAAGGTTGCGCTAGTCTTGGGGACAGTCGCCATAACGGCGGTGTCGTGTCCCGGCGACGATGGTGTCAGTCCTTTTAACCCCGTGTTCTCCACCATCGTCGATTTCGTGGGTTATGGGAGTTCGGCCAACTGTTATGAAGGTGCAGGGCCGGCGCCGTTCGTCAACAGTAACGCTCGGTCAACTATTAGAACCGTTAGCTGCACCGACACGAATAACAATTCAACCGACTTTAGTAATCCGGTAACGGCACCGGTGGCGCGCAACACTGCGACCGCCGCTTCAATTTGTCCGTAGGCGCTTTAGACACTTGCGGCAAGCGTATCGTCGCTACCAGACGAGAACAGGTAACAAATTGATCCCGGTGTTGAAACGCCGGGCTTAACTCATAACAACGCTACGCATTGCAGACCGTTAATTAGAGCTTCCGTTAGTGTGATTTCGTGCAATTTCGTGGATCGTCCGCTTGAGAACTAACAAAGGACCCTCTATTCGATGAGAACAAAACCAGCGACAGTGTTGCTGCTTATCTGCTGCATTGCTACCACCGTCTTACCTCAACGGCAGCATCAAGTTCGTCTCGCAGCTGAAGTGCGCGCCGAGTTTATGCATGCCTGGACCGGCTACAAGAAATACGCCTGGGGTCACGATGATCTGAAGCCCTTGAGCAAGAGCTACCACGATTGGTACTCCGAACCACTCTTGATGACGCCGGTCGATTCGCTCGACACGATGATCCTCATGGGTTTCAAAGACGAGGCTGCAGCCACCAGGAAATACATCATCGACAATCTGTCGTTTGACAAAGACATCTCGGTCCAGAATTTCGAGATCACGATTAGGCTGCTGGGCGGTCTGCTTTCCAGTTACCAGCTGACCCGGGACAAGCGGCTGTTGGCGCTCGCCGAGGATTTGGGAAATCGGTTGTTGCCCTGCTTCGAATCGCCCACTGGTATCCCTTATCGATATGTGAATCTCAAAACCGGGAAAGTCCGCGGGGAGAAAACAAACCCGGCTGAAGCGGGAACTCTACTGATCGAGTTTGGCACGCTCGCGAAACTGACGCGCCGGCCAATCTTTTACGAAAAGGCAAAGCGCGCGTTGGTGGAAACCTATAAGCGGCGTTCTCCAATCGGTCTGGTAGGAACGTGGATCAATGTCGAGACCGGACAATGGACCGATACCGACAGTCATATCAGCGGCGCGATCGATAGTTACTACGAATATCTTTTGAAGTGTTGGTTGTTATTCGACGACCCGGACTGCCGCCGGATGTGGGTCGAGAGTATTGCGGCGATAAACAGGTATCTGGCCGACGAAATCGACCGCCCGTTTGACCAGCCAGTCGGGCGTCCCGACCAGGGAAGTGTAAACGCGACTCCTCGGGAACTCTGGTACGGCCACTCGGACATGACTACCGGCAAGCGAACCGCCTCAGTCTACGGCGCTCTCGACGCCTTTTTCCCGGCAGTGTTGGCGCTCGGGTTGGACCTGAATCGAGCCAAGCGGCTGCAGGAATCGTCCTTCAAGATGTGGCAGCTCCACGGTATTGAGCCCGAGGAATTGGACTATAAAAAGATGGCAGTTGTTTCGCCTGGCTATCACCTCCGCCCGGAGATTGTCGAATCTACTTACTATCTTCACCACTACACCAAAGACCCGAGATACCTGCGTATGGGCGAAACGCTCTGGCGGGATTTTGTGAAGCACTGCAAAACCGAAGCCGGCTATGCCGCGCTCAAGAGTGCCGTGACCAAGGAGAAATCCGACGCAATGCAGAGCTTCTTGTTCGCCGAAACTTTCAAATACTTCTACCTGCTTTTCGCGCCGCCGAACACACTAAACTTCAGCAAAGTCATCTTCAACACCGAGGCCCATCCCATCCGGCGCACCTGGTAGCCGTTCGTGTCTTTCGTGGGCTTTCGTGGATCGTGCTTTCGGGTTCCGGGGGCGAACAACGAACTTAGACGAAAGCACCCTAATTAGGGCAATGACATATTTGACGAATCAGATTTGGATTGCCCAGCGTAATCGGTTTGAAGCGCCAAAGGCGCGAAATGGAATAGCCTGGGGCAACGCCCCAGGAAAACGCGGACAGTACGAATGCTTAAGCGCTGAAAGCGCGAAATCATTTTAGAGTTCGGAGTGCCATAATAGATCGGGCGGCTGCAGAATTCCGCGCCTTCAGCGCTCAGATCATTTAGGCTTCTGATCCTGGGGCGTTGCCCCAGGCTATTCCATTTCGCGCCTTTGGCGCTTCAGACCAAGCCACGGAAATCCGAAGTCTGATGCGTCAAGTATGTCATTACCCTAATTAAACCTTTGATGCTCCTAATCGACTTAATCTCCGGATGTCCGTGTTTTTGTAAAGTCAAAAGTTACACCCACGCAACCACCCCTCTTGCGACCGCCAATTCACAACGCTTAGACTCACGCCATGCAATCAATTGACGATGCCCTCACGTCGCTGCGCGAGCACTTCGGATTCGATGAATTCCGAGAAGGGCAGCGCGAGGTCATTAGCGCGATCCTGGCCGGCAAAGACGCCGTCGTCGTGATGCCCACCGGCAGCGGCAAATCGCTTTGCTTCCAGTTACCGGCGATGATGCTCGACGGCGCCACGCTGGTTGTTTCCCCCCTTATCGCCCTGATGAAAGATCAAGTAGATGCCCTTCTTGCTCGCGGGCTGCCGGCCACTTTCATTAACAGTTCCATCCCCTGGGGTGAACAGGCGGCGCGCATCGATGCTCTACGCCGTCGTGAGTACAAGCTCGTCTATGTAGCGCCGGAACGCTTTCGCAGCGAACGCTTTCTCGAGGCCCTGCGTTCCATCAACACCTCCCTGTTCGCAGTTGACGAAGCCCACTGTATTTCAACCTGGGGCCACGACTTTCGTCCGGATTACCTGCGCTTGAAAGGCGTGGTCCAGTCGCTCAACGGAAAGTCTGGCGCGCCGCAAACTCTGGCCCTTACCGCGACCGCCACGCCCTACGTTCGTTCTGACATCATCCAGCAGTTAGGACTCACCAAACCTGAAACCTTTGTTAGCGGGTTCGATCGTCCAAACCTGACGATCGATGTGGTGCACACAGAACGGGAGCGGGAGAAGATTGGACGCATCAAGCGCCTGGCTAAAACTCATGACGGGTCGGGGATAATCTATGCATCCACCCGCAAGGCGGTCGAGCAGGTGGCGACTGAACTGGAGTTGCAGGGTTTGCGGGTCACGGCCTACCACGCCGGCATGAATGATTCCGTGCGGGTGAGGGCCCAGGAAGACTTCATGACCGGGCGCACCCAAATGATCGTAGCGACCAACGCTTTTGGCATGGGCATCGACAAGTCAGACATTCGGTTCGTGGCCCACTACCAGATGCCCGGTTCTATCGAAGCTTACTACCAGGAGATTGGACGCGCTGGACGAGACGGGCTGCCGTCATCGTGCGTGCTCTTATTCAACTACGCCGACAAAAACACCCACGACTTCTTTATCGAAGGTTCATACCCCAGCAACGAGATCGTTCATGACGTTTACGACGTGCTCGTGGCCTCCGGCCTGAAGCGCATTGAGCTCTCGGCCTCGGAGATAGCCAGGCGCGCCGGAGCCAGAAATGACATGGCGGTACAGTCAGCGCTTTACCTGCTCGAACGGGCCGGTCACATCGCGCGCGTAGCTTCGACGCCGGGGAGCTCTGGTGATCCATCTGCGCCGCCTCCCTGGGCAGCGGCGGCTGCCGGAGAACCGGCCGCGCGAAACGCGAGTCGACGCGGACGCAGCATCATCATGCTCGACGCGGCTCCGGGAACGAAGCTGCGGGTTAGCTCTGCCGATGTGGAGCGCCGCGCGGCCCTCGAACGGCGCAAGCTCAGGGAGATGATCGAGTTTTGCTACACCGAGTATTGTTATCGCGCCAGCATCCTGGATTACTTCGGCGATCGGCATCACGCACGCAAGTGTGGCTCGTGTGGAAACTGTTCGCCACACTCGCCGGCCCGAACTCCCCTGACGGGTGATGAAATCCTGGCCGATGCGCCGGTCGCCGTCCGCAGTCGCAAAGCCTCCAGTGGCCGCGCCTCGCCACCATTGCGTTCCCGAGCTCTCAATGACGAAGAAAGCCTGCGCGTGCGCAAGATTCTTGCCTGCGCCGCTCGGATGAAGGGTCGGTTTGGGAAGACGGTGCTGGCCGCCACGTTGCGCGGGTCGGCGGCCAAGAACGTGATGCAGGCCCATCTCAACGCGTTATCCACCTACGGGCTCTTGAAAGAAATGAGGCAAGAGGACCTTATGCTCTACATCGACGCGTTGTGTTCGGCGGGTTGTTTGCGGGTTGGCCCGGGAGTGTATCCCACCGTCTCGATAACTGACCTGGGCGAGCGTGTGATGCGGGAACAGGAACGAATCGAGCTGCCACTACCCTAATATTTGGAGTGCGGCGGCTTGACGCCGCTTTCGTCTGCGGCGGCTTGATGCCGCTTTCGTCTGCGGCGGCTTGACGCCGCTTTCGTCTGCGGCGGCTTGACGCCGCTTTCGCCTGCGGCGGCTCGACGCCGCTTTCGTCTGCGGCGGCTTGACGCCGCTTTCGTCTGCGGCGGCTTGACGCCGCTTTCGTCTGCGGCGGCTTGACGCCGCTTTCGTCTGCGGCGGCTTGACGCCGCTTTCGTCTGCGGCGG
>DATKIS010000856.1:0-6068 GCA_035543975.1 Pyrinomonadaceae bacterium | reverse complement strand
ATGACATCACCAACGGATTCAACATCATCTACCGGGGGCGGAATGCAAAGACGACGCAGGCAGTAACCGCCGAGCTGGCAAGTAAGTACATCGATGAGCAGACGAAGAACACCATTAACTCCACGACTTCAGCGAAACAGTTCATTGACCAGCAGGTCAACCAAACAAAAGAGGAACTGGATGCTGTTGACAGAGACCGCCTGGATTTCATGCAGCGCAATGTTGGCAACTTGCCATCGGAGGCCTCCTCGTTGGTGGGTCAGTTATCAGGTCTCCGCGAACAGCAGAAGGCTTACATCTCCGATGTTGGACGTCTTCAAGATCGGCGTTCAGCGTTGACCACACAGCTGGCGTTAGTAAAGAAGAGTTCAGACCAGTTGAAGGACGATGTAGCCGAAAGCACCACCGATCCAAAGACAACGCTTGCCTGGTCCCAGCTCGTTTCCCGAAAGGCCGACCTGGAATCGCAATTAACGCGTATGTTGACCGAGTTGCGAGCCAAGCATCCTGACGTGTTGGCCAAGCAAGCCGAGGTTGACTCTGTCAACTCAGCGATGGACCAAATGATCACGGAGTGGAAACAGCGCATCCGCGAGAAGCAGGACAAGTTACGCGACCGTCCGGATCTAACGGTCGCTAACCTGGAGACCGAACTCCAACTCGTGGATGGCGAAATCAAGCGCGAGCAGCGAACGCTGGCGGAAATTGACAAGCAGGTTGGTGAAGTAATGGAACGAATAAACAACGTTCCTGGAGTCGAAGTATCGCTTGGTGCGCTGGACCGCGATTATCAAACCAAGAAAACAGCGTACGACCAACTTCTAATGCAAGCGCAAAAGATTGGCTTGGGTGCGGATGCCGCCAGCCAGCAACAAGGTGAGGGAATACAGGTGGTCGATCCGGCAAACCTACCTGCCCGTCCGGTTGCCCCAAAACGTCTCATCCTTATGGGTATGGGCCTGGCGCTGGGATTGGCTGTTGGATTCCTCTTAGCCGGTCTCTTTGAGGTTCCACGACTGCTCACCATTCAAACTAGTGAAGACGCCGCGCACTATACGTCTCTGCCAGTCCTCATGACTGTTCCAGAATTATTGACGCCTCTGGAGGCTCGCAGAGTTCCGCGACGCCGCAGGTTGCTCTTAGTTGGCGCGGTTGCGGCAAGCATTCTCGCCATACCCGCGCTGGCTTTGATCCTGAAATTGACGCAGGTTTTTGAGCGGTTCGCAGTTTGAGGGCACTCGAATAACAATCCTGTCGAGACGGATTCACCAACTATTTGCCCCGTTTGGAGGTCTTAAGTGTACGCAGAATTTTACGAACTGAAAGAATTGCCTTTCGCGCTGACGCCCGATCCCCGCTTCATCTATTTCACACCCTCACATACTGAGGTGATGGCAAATCTCCATTACGGGATTGAAAGTGGCAAGGGACTGATCGTCGTCACCGGCGAAGTTGGAACAGGCAAAACTACAATCTTGCGGTGGATGATGCAGCGCCTCGACCGCTCAGTTTTAGTTGCGTACATCTTCAATCCGCGGTTGTCAGTGCCTGAGTTTTATCAACATGTGGCTAGTCTTCTGGATGTGCAAAAGTGGGAAACTAAACCTGAGCTTCTGGTAGCACTGGGCCAGGCGCTGGAGTCTCGCCACGCGCGGGGTTTAAGGACGGTCTTGATCATTGACGAAGCACAAGGCCTCTCCCCCAGCGTGTTGGAAGAGATTCGTCTGCTTTCAAACTTCGAATCAAATACCGCCAAGCAACTACAGATTGTTTTAACCGGACAGCCGGAGTTGCGCGATGTTCTAAACAATCCGGACCTCCGTCAACTCAAGCAGCGCGTCGCACTCCGTTGTGTAATCAAGCCATTGCCAAATGTCGAGGAGACCGATCGATACATAACCTCCCGACTGCTCGTCAGCGGCGCGGCCCGCACCGATCTGTTTACCCCTGAGGCTGTTGACTATATCTACCGTTGTACCGAAGGAATTCCTCGCAACATCAACAACCTTTGCGACAACGCATTGTTGTCCGGTTACGCCGCCGGGGAAATGACCATCAGCCGGTCGATAATCGAAGAGGTTGCAGAAAGCTTCGATATGCTTCCTCGCCCTGATCGTGGACTGCAGCCAGGTGAAGAAAAGGAACTGGCGGCGCGGATCTTTTCTCCCGCGGGTCGGGCAGAGCTATGGGCCGCTGGTAACGGCAATGGCGATCCGAACAACTAGCTTGGTCAGAATCGCCTGCGTCAGCGGGCGGATTCACCCATTGGCATCAAGGAGACACTATGGGCAGAGTTTATGACGCTTTAAGGCGCTCTGGTGCGACGGGACCAGAAACGTCCTCACAACCACAGTCAACGGACCGACAGAATCGCGGCGAGGGCCGCACTCCACGGATGGTCCCCTCGGCGAGTCAGATTGAAGAACAGCTCTACAGTCTGTCTTCTATCCTTGCCGGTGCGGAGAACACCGTGAAAAGTTCAGCGTTCACTGCGCACACTGCGAATGCACCCGAAGGGAAGGCACTCCCCATCGGAATGGGCTCGCGTGCTGCTGGGGCAACTTTGAACGCTGCCGGGCCGGCGCGCGCCAGAAGCTTCGTCGCATACGACGTTGCCGCGGCGCGCGTCGAGCCTCATCTCGTGGCCATCACTCAGCCTCGCTCTGCCTACTGCGAACAATTCCGTTCGCTTCGTACAAGAATTCTACAAGCTGGCGAGCGTGAGCAAATGCGCACGTTTGTGGTAACCAGCGCAACCATGGGTGAAGGCAAGACTGTTACTGCCCTGAATCTTGCATGGCTTCTTGCCCAAACGGAGGGAGTTCGTGCCCTGGTCATCGATAGTGATCTACGGCAACCCTGTGCGACCGAATACCTGGCGATTGATGCTCCGCGGGGTCTTTCGGAAGTATTGAGAGGAGAGCTCAGCCTGCAGGGTGCAATCGTTCGGCTCGATCCTGCCGGACTCTACTTACTGCCTGGCGGACAGCCACGCGATGACGTTGCCGAGTTGCTTTCTGGTCCAACCTACGCCGGAGTGATCTCCGAAGTACGGCGGATGTTCGACTTCATAATCATCGATGCGCCTCCTTTGGGAATCTTCACCGATGCGAATGTTCTAATCAATCGCGCAGATGGCGCCCTAATGGTTGTACGGGCCGGGAAAACGCGGTACACGCTTGTCGACAAACTGTTGGAAACACTTCCGCGTGAACGCATGTTAGGCGTAGTGCTAAATCGGGTCGACGAGAGCCTCGAATCGAACAGTTATTACTACCAGCAGCGCTACTATCGTCCCCAGGATCCATCGCCAGAAGAAGCGCAGGAGTCTTTTGTGGTTGAGGATGAAGAAGAGGTGGCGATAGCAAGTTGAGAGCTTCTCGCGCAAATACTCGGACCACCTTACTGCTTCTCGCCGAAGCCGCAGTTGTATTCGGCGCGATCGTAAGCGCCGTGTATTTGCGATTGGGAGTGGAAGACGCTCAGACTGAGTTGGTTCTTCAGCAAGGATTCCTCAAAGCCGGGTTTGCCACAGTCTTCTGTCTAGCAGCCTTTTACCTCTTCGATCTTTATGACTTTATTGTCATGCATGATCGACGCGAGTTGGTCCTCCGGCTCATCCAGGCGCTCGGCCTTGCCTGGATTGCCCTGGCGTTTGCCTTCTATGCTTTTCCTAAACTCATGCTGGGCCGCGGCATTTTCTTGATCGCCCTCCCGCTGGCGCTTGGTTTGATGGTTAGCTGGCGAGTATCAATACACTGGTTGTTGGGCCACCCAGATTTTGGGGAACGGATATTAATTGTGGGGTCGGGCAGTCTGGCGGTGGAAGTTGCCCGCGAGATGCTTGACCGGCCGGACGCTGGCTATCGCATCGCCGGTTTCGTCGGTACTGACGCTCAACTGCTGGGTAAGAGTCTCATTAATCCACGAGTGATTGGTCTCACATCGGAACTGGACGAAGTTGTGAGACGCGAGAACATTGATCGCATTGTCGTTGCGATGGGGGAGCGGCGAGGACAACTGCCTACAGCGGAGTTATTGCAGCTCAGCTTGACTGGAAAGGTGAACATTGAAGAAGGAGCTTCCTTTTATGAGCGGGTGACGGGTCGCGTTTCCCTTAACATGATTCGCCCCTCCTGGCTCATCTTTTCCAGTCGTGGCAGGCAAGCGCGTATTTCCGGGATCGCCCGTAATGTCGTACATCGAATCGTGGCCATGATTGGCGGTCTCCTGTCTATTCCCTTTGCCATCGTTACAGCCATTTTAATCAAACTGGAGTCACCAGGCCCCATTTTTTACAAACAAGAGCGGGTAGGGAAAAACGGACAGCCTTTCATCCTGATGAAGTTTCGCTCAATGCGGACGGATGCGGAGAAGGCCGGGCCGGTATGGGCTAGCAAGGACGATGATCGCACCACCCGGGTTGGGAAGATCATTCGGAAAATACGTATTGATGAAATCCCACAATTTTGGAATATCTTCCGTGGCGAGATGGATTTCGTTGGACCCAGGCCTGAGCGGCAGCACTTCGTAACCCAACTCGCGCAAGAAATCCCCTATTACGAACAGCGTCATCTGATCGCGCCGGGACTAACTGGTTGGGCGCAGATCAAGTATCCATACGGCGCTTCCATTGAAGATGCGAGGCAGAAGCTTCAGTACGATCTGTATTACATCAAGAACCAGAGTTTGGTTTTAGATGGAATAATTCTTTTTGAAACGATCAAGATTATTCTTTTCGGTAGAGGTCGTTGAGTTGTCCCTGATTTTGGAGGTTCGCGTGATGAAAACAATAAAGGCTTTTATGTTGGCGACGGTCGCCGCTACCGTTATGGCTTCCGCGGGCGCTGGAGTTTCTGCCCAGACTTCAGACGGCGCTGTAGCGAATAAAACTCGACAACGGTTGGCGACGAAGAGCTCTGGGGAAACGACCCCCAACGCCATCGAGAACTCTAAATCTCAACCTAACTCAGAAGGGACAGCGATTGAACCAGCAGGCGACCCGGCGGGCATTGCCAGTAACGGTGCAACCGAGCAAGGTGTGACTTCATTGAAGCCATCTACAGACCCGGTGGTTCCTGCGGATCAAGGAAACCGTCACGAACAAGCTTCCGAAGACGCGGCCATCGTTCCCTACTACAACAACTTCTTCAATACCTATCGGCTGGGCCCGGAGGACGTCGTCTCCGTAAGCGTTTTCGGCCAGGATCGGTACTCTCGGTCGGGAATCATCGTGCCTCCCAGCGGCCGAATTTCGCTCGCGCTTATCCCCGGAGGAGTGTTCGTGAATGGAAAAACCGTCGATGAAGTAGCCGAGTTGGTCAGGAAGAGCTACGACGAATACATCATCGATCCGCAAGTCACAGTTTCACTCGACAAAGCATCGTCATACCGGTACAGCGTAATCGGAGACGTCGCGCAACCGGGAATTCGATTGATGAATCGCCGATTAACTGTAACGGAAGCACTGGGTGAAGCCGGGGGTGTGTTGCAGACCGGAGACCGAAGCAAGGTGGTGGTCTTGCGCAGGCAAGCCGACGGAAACCTGACGCCGATTGCTGTCAACGTTTCCGCTATCTATAAAGGTAAAGCTCCCGATATCGTGTATCTGGTGCCAGGTGATCAGGTGCTGGTTCCCGGTAACAAGTTCAAGACGTTCCAAAAAGTCATGACCTTGTTCCCGATTCTTAGCTTTGCGCGGATTTTTGCAGGCGGCGGCGTATTCTAAACATAAGCTCCGGTGGGCCTTGGTAAGACAATTCATGTCGGTCACAGCACACAGCAAAGGAACCTCCCTTAATAGTCGGATAGTAATCTGGCGGTTACTGCTCTGCGCCTCCTGCCTATTCGGAATTGCCAACACCAGTCTAGCAACATCCGGTGCCTGGCAACGTCAGCGAACTCCCTCATTAGCCTGGCTGCACGCAGTCTTCTTCTCTGATCAGAATCGGGGTTGGGCTGTCGGGAGTCGCGGCACGTTGTTGGCGACGACCAACGGCGGCCAAAGTTGGGCGCTGGCATCGCGTCCCACGGACGATGTTATCCGCGACATCTATTTCGTTGATGAA
>DATKIS010000855.1:0-2545 GCA_035543975.1 Pyrinomonadaceae bacterium | reverse complement strand
CAGCGCCTGGCCCGAATTGCAGGCGTCTATGACCAGCAGCAAGTGACCAGCCTCCAACCCTTCCACCGCATCTTCCAACTCAACGTCTGAGATGCTGTGTGCCAGGATGGAACGCAAACCATCCTCACTGAGTTTGGTCCGATCGCCCTCATAGCCCAGGTCGTGTGGTATCAGGTAGAAACGCTGGGCCTGCGCCGTACCGTGTCCGGCAAAATAAACGATGACTGTGTCTTCCGGCTCGACCCGCTTCAGCCTTTCAAACCCGCTGGTTTTGAGACTGGGCGGTTCAGGTACGCCCGCGAGCCGCCTGAGGGCGGAAAGTATGGTGGCCTTAGTTGCGTTCTCGTTTAGCAGAGTCACGACTTCGACCTTCTCAAAGAGCCCGATCTGCGTTTGCCTGGCCCTTACTTCATCGCCAAAGCTCTGGGCGTCAGCCACCGCGTATTTCAAATTGTATTGCGCGTTGGCGTAGTTGTTCAGGCCGACTGCTACCACGTAGGCAGTGCCGGCCCGCTTCAAACTGTCCGCGCCGGTGAGCAGCAAGGGAGCGTCTTTGCTCTTTACGTTATCGCGATTGAAAGCATACGCGGTTAGCCGGTTCGCCCCCGCAGTGACCGTGATCTCTTCCTCGAGGGAGACGGTCGCTTGCCCCTTAAGTACGTCGCCATGCCACACCTTAATCAGCGACCCATTACGGAATAGCCGCAAGTCTCGAGCGCCGGTGCCTTGCGGGTGGTCCTTGTCGGCCGGGGCGTCTGCCACCTCGATCTTGATCTTTACCTTCCGGGCTGCGATGCCGCTCGTCGGAGGCGGTTCGCCTGGCGTTGAAAGTTTCACCACCGGCTGCCGGCGGTCTTTCTTCGAAACGTCCTCGGCTACGCGCGGGCGTTTACCGGCCAGGATGTCACTGAGCAAGCCCGGATGATAAAACTCGGTGAAGAACCACTCGATCGGCGCGACGTTGAAGGTGTCCTGGTTGTAGCGCCACAGAATCTGGTTCCACGAAACTGGCGTCCCGTCGAACAATCCCTGGGGCGTGACAACCATCCATTCGCCGCCGTCGTCGAGCGAGATCAGCGTCAGCAAGTGTTCACCGGTCTTGGCGTCCCACAAAAACGTGCCGCCATCGTCGCTGGCTGAAGCGATCAGGTTGCCGTCAGGGCTAAAGGCAATCGATTCGATGTTGGAGGTGTGTCCCGCCATCGTGCGCACTTCGCGCTTCGCGGCCACATCCCAAATCCTGATTGTATTGTCCGTACTACCTGAAGCCAGCCAGCGGCCGTCGCGACTAAAAGCCACGCTGGTAACGCCTTTGCCGTGGCCTTTCAGGGCCCCAATTTCCTGGCCAGTGGAAACGTCCCAGAGCACGATCTGTCCGGTAGTCTCCACTTTCATTGTCTTCATGAAGTCCTGCGGGTCGGGAGGATTGTTCCCGGGTCTGCTCGGACCTTTCTGGCCTTTCTGGCTTTTCTGACCGGGCTGAGCGCCGCCCATCATTGCCGCGAGATCGAAATTCGACTTCGACTCCACTCCTCCCGTAGCCAGTACCCGGCCATCTGGACTGAAAGCCATCGAGGTCACGCTGCGACCCATGGTGCCGGCCGACATCGCGCCCATCATGTTGGTCATCATGGAAGAGATGTCTGCCATGTTGGGCATCGTCGGCATCGACCCCGGCTTGCCCGCGCCGCGCATGATCGAGCCGATGCCGGAGGTTCCCGCGGTTCCGGCGGTTCCACCCATCATTGATCCCAGATTACCCAGGGGCGAAGATTTCAGTTCGTGCACGCGATTTCCGGATAAGGAGTCCCAGATTGAAATGTCGCCCATTGAGCCAAAGGTCGCCAGCGTGCGTCCGTCAGCATTAAAGCCGCCTTCAACACCACTTGACCCGACCGTTAAGCTGCGCAATTCACGGCCCGACTTCACGTCCCAAATCCGCAGTTGAGTTTCCAGACCACCGGCCCGGGGCGATGTCTGGTTCTGCATCAGAACGGGGTCGGGTCCATACGAGGTCAATATCATGGTGCTGTCGGGACTGAAACTAACTCGGTCGACCACGCTGCCGCTCGCAGCCGGCGCCAGACGCTGCAAGACCTTGCTGCTGGGCACTTCCAAGATCGTGACCACATCGCTGTTGGCTGTGTAGGTCGCCAGGTATTTGCCGTCAGGGCTGGGATACCCAAGCATGTTGGTGGCGGGACCGGGCGCAATGCGTGCCCCGCGACCCTCGCGCAGGTCCCAGCGCGTTCGGCCGCCAGACCAGAGTCTGCTGCCATCCGCATTGAAGGCCACTCTGTAGGCCATGTTCGTCCGGCCGCTCATCTTGACCAGTTGCTTGCCGGTTTCTGCGTCCCAGAGGATTGTCGGCGTATCGAATCCGCCGGTCACCAAACGTTTTCCATCGTCGCTGAAGTTAACCAGCACCCGGCCCTGGGTGGTAAACTGCCCACTGTTTGGCACGTTCAGCGCCGGTAGTTCCTTCCCGGTGGCCACTTCCCAAAACTTAATCGTGTAGCCTTCGGCGAACGCCACCAGCTTGCCG
>DATKIS010000854.1:0-2665 GCA_035543975.1 Pyrinomonadaceae bacterium | reverse complement strand
CAACCCAACTAGAAAGGTCTTCCCCAAATGCGTAAACGTCAGATGAACGTCCTGGTTTCTCCGCTCCTATTCCTTTTGCTGGCAATCACCGCCGCCGCCCAGAGCAAAATAACCAGCCCCAAGCAGCAATTTGGATTCAACCTGGGTGATGACTACCAATTGGCAAACTACGCCCAGCTAACCGAGTACTGGAAGAAGCTGGCCCAGCAGTCAGACCGGATGAAACTTGTGGAGATCGGCAAAACTGCCGAAGGGCGTTCCATACTAATGGCCATCATCACGTCGCCCGAGAACCATAAGAAGCTGGATCGCTACAAAGAAATCTCGCGCAGATTGGCGCTGGCTGAAGGGCTGACAGACGACCAGGCACGGGTGCTGGCTGCCGAAGGTAAAGCCGTGGTCTGGGTCGATGGCGGCTTGCATGCGACCGAAGTACTCGGTGCACAGCAGTTGATGGAGCTGGTCTACCAGATGGTCAGCATGAATGATCCGGAGACAATGCGCTTCTTGAAGGACGACATACTCCTGGCCGTTTGCGTAAACCCGGACGGACTCGACCTGGTTTCCAACTGGTACATGCGTGAAGCCGAACCGACGAAGCGCTCGACCGCGGGCGTGCCTCGGCTTTATCAGAAGTACGCTGGTCACGATAACAATCGTGACTTCTACATGGTCACCCAGCCGGAAAGCGAAGCCATCAATCGCATCTTCTACCACGAATGGTTTCCCCAGATCGTCTACAACCATCACCAGACCGGCCCGGCTGGGACCGTGCTGTTTGCCCCGCCCTTCCGGGATCCGTTTAACTACTACCACGATCCACTGGTCCCGCTCGGCATCGATTTGGTTGGGGCTGCGATGCATAACCGTTTTGCGGCCGAAGGTAAACCCGGCGCCACCACTCGCTCAGGCGCTCCTTATTCGACCTGGTGGAACGGCGGGCTCCGGTCCACTACCGGTTTTCACAACATGCTGGGGCTCCTGACGGAAACCATTGGTAACCCGACGCCCATGGAGATTCCTTTCCTCCCGGCCAAGTTATTGCCAAAGGGCGATCAGGCTTACCCGATTGCGCCCCAGAAGTGGTACTTCCGGCAGTCCGTCGACTACTCCATAACCGCCAACCGCGCCGTCCTTGATGTGGCTTCAAAGCATCGCGAGGATTTTCTCTTCAACATCTACCGGATGGGAAAGAACTCAATCGAGCGCGGCAGCCGTGACCACTGGACGATTCATCCGAAGGTGTTAGCTGAGGTGCAAGCGGCGGTTGCCAAAGACGCCCCGCCACAGACCGAAGGCGGCGCCCGGCGGGGTGGCGATGCGGCAGGTGGTGATGCGGGCGATACTGGCGGCGGCGGCGGGGCCGGCCGTCGCGGCATAGCCTTGAAGTATTACGAGATACTGCGCAACCCGGTGAACCGCGATCCCCGGGCCTTTGTGATTCCCTCCGACCAACCGGATTTTCTAACGGCGACCAAGTTTGTAAACACTCTGGTCAAGAATGGCATTGCCATCGAGCGGGCCACGGCAGCGTTTCAGGCAGGAGGCAAGAGTTACCCAGCAGGCTCATATGTCGTCAAGACGGCCCAGGCCTTCAGACCACACGTTCTGGATATGTTTGAACCCCAGGACCATCCTGATGACATTCCTTATCCGGGAGGCCCGCCGACACCGCCGTACGATAGCGCGGGCTGGACGCTGGCCTTCCAGATGGGCGTCGTCTTTGATCGTTTTCTGGATCCGGTTGATGGGCCATTCGAAAGGATCAGCGGCTTCGCCAAACCTCCGGCCGGAACCGTGGCCAACTCGTCTGCTGCCGGCTTTCTGCTTTCCCATCAGGTAAACGATTCCTTCATCGCGATCAATCGTTTGCTGGCGGGCGGGGAAGACGTGTATTGGCTGAAGCAACCCCTCAGCGCTAATGGGAAGTCGTTTGGTCCAGGAACGATCTACATTGCCAACCAGGCGTCCACCCTGCCCAAGCTTCAGAAGTTGGCGCAGGAGGTTGGTCTCAACTTCGAGGGTCTGTCCGCCAAGCCAACCGGGGAAGCGCTGAAACTCAAACCACTGCGCATCGGGTTATGGGATCGTTATGGCGGCTCGATGCCTTCGGGCTGGGTTCGTTTCCTGCTCGAGAAATTTGAGTTTCCCTTTACGGTGGTCTATCCGGCAGGTTTCGATGCAGGAGACCTGGCCGCGAAGTTTGACGTCTTGATCTTCCCGACCGGCGGCATTCCGGCGCGTGACCCGCGAGGCGGCGGTGAAAACCCATTCGACCCGACTCCGGCGAGCGAAAGAATCCCGGCAGAATATCGCGACCGGCTGGGAAGTGTGACTGTGGCTAAGACAGTGCCCCAGCTGAAGCGCTTTCTCGAAGCAGGCGGAACCGTGCTTTCGGTCGGGACGTCCACGACGCTGGCTTATCACGCGGGTCTGCCGGTCGTTAACGCATTGACCGAAAAGTTGCCGGATGGCACCGAGCGCGCGTTGCCGCGCGAGAAGCTATTCATCCCGGGTTCGCTTCTGCGGGTGCGAGTGGATAACACGAATCCCCTGGCTTACGGGATGAACCAAACACTCGATGTCTTTTTTGACAACAGTCCGGTCTTTCGCTTGAAGCCCGAATCTGCGATCGCTGGTATTAAGCCGGTCGCCTGGTTTGACA
>DATKIS010000853.1:0-3537 GCA_035543975.1 Pyrinomonadaceae bacterium | reverse complement strand
ACGAAACTGCCTTCGGTTTTATGAAGGATCTCGTAAGCCAACTTGCGCCTGCCCATGCTCTCAGCCTTGGTGACGGTGCCTCCCTGATCGGTAACGACCTGCTTGAAGCCATCCGTCAGGCGGGTAACCTCATCATCGTCCGCGGTTGGATCGACGATAAACACCACTTCGTATTGTCTTTGCGTTTCCAAAATCTCTCTCCTTGGTAAATGGTAAATGGTGAACAGTAAATGGACGCCCATTTACCATTTACCATTTACTATTCACTTTTGTTGTATACAGTCATTGCTTTCAATACGCCGTCCCGTAGGATGACGTGGAGCGCTTCGGCGCTTCTCTCCAAAATCTTTTCAAGTTCCGCTCTGGCAGCACGTGGAAACGAGTCCAGCACGAAACTCTTCGAATCACCAATCGGATGCTCGGGCTGAATGCCAATTCGCAGCCGGGTAAACTCGTTAGTCCCCAGCCCGCCGATAATCGACTTCAAACCGTTATGCCCACCGGCCGAACCACGTGCGCGAATCCGCAAGTTTCCAAACGGCAGAGCCAAATCATCGGAGATCACAATCAGATTGCCTGACTCAAGCGAAAGCTTGTGTTTTTCAACCAGGCAAACAACGGCTTCTCCGCTCAGGTTCATGTAGGTCTGCGGCTTTACGAGCGTCACCGTTTGACCTTCAGCCTCAACCCGTCCAACCAGCGACTGGCATTCGCGGCGAAACTTACCGAGCCCTAATTCGGCCGCTAGCTTGTCAATCAACATGAATCCGAGGTTGTGGCGCGACCACTCATACTCTGCACCTGGATTCCCTAAACCAACGATCAGAACCATTGCCCATTGCCAATTTCCGATTGCCAATTTGCCAAAAGCAAAGACGGCGTCGTTTTCGCAATCGGCAATCGGCAATTGCAAATCGGCAATCTTTTACTCTCCGCCTTCTTCATCTTCCTTCTTGCCCTTGCCGATTACTTCCGGTTCAGCCGCGCCTTCAACATCAAGCGCCGCTGCCGCTACCGGCTCCTCTTTAACGACACCGACGGTGGCAATCACAGTATCAGCGTCGTTGAGTATCTCAATGCCCTCAGCTACCTGGATGTCGGACACGTGAAGCACATCGTGAACGCCGAGATTTGAGACGTCAACGTTGACGACGTCAGGGATTTCACGAGGTTCGCAACGGATTTCAATCTCACGAATAATCTGTTCCAGGAGACCCTGCTCTTCGCGGACACCAACTGGCTCGCCTACGAGGTGCAAGGGAACAGTGACTTCAATCTTCTGTCCCTTAACCAGCCGAGTAAGATCCGCATGAATCAGACGGCCACGCACCGGATCGATTTGGCGCTCGTGAAACATTACCTCGCTGGTACCAACACCCTCGATGTCGAGTGTGAAAATCGTGTTACGGCCGGACTCGGAACGCAGGATTGCCGCCAGCTCGCGTAGTGGCGCAAGCGCCGAAACACTGCCACCCTCGCCACCATAAACAGTTACCGGAACCATGCCGGCTGCGCGTGCCCGACGCGCATCATTTTTGCCGCGACCCTCGCGAGCTTTTGCCACTACCGTAATGTCTTTATGTTCTGCCATCACTACTCCCTCTTTACAGACGTTCAGCGACTGTTTGAGCTTTTTCGATCTGATCCCGGATTGTGTTTGGCTCGCAAACGAGACCTCTCGCTGGAACCAACGCAACCCAGGATCTGAGATCGGAAATCTCAGAACTAGTCGCTGATGGACTTCTATTTAGCCATCAGTGTTCGCCCTTCGCTAGACGAAGAGCGAGGAAACGCTGGTTTCCTCATGGATCGACTTGATCGCTTTCGCCAGAAGCGGCGCGATGCTAAGTACTTTTATCTTTTTCAACTCGCACGCGTGATCGCGTAGCGGAATCGTATTCGTAATGATTATCTGCTCGATCTCAGATTCATCGAGCTGCTTTACTGCCTGACCCGAAAGCACCGCGTGCGTGAAACACGCATGAATTCGTGCGGCCCCAGCCTTTTTCAACGCCTGGGCCACTTTGGTCAACGAGCCCCCAGTGTCGCACATGTCGTCGACAATCAAACAACTGCGCCCGCGGACATCGCCTACCACGTTCATCACCTCAGCCACGTTGGCTTTTTCGCGACGCTTATCGCACAACGCCAGTTCCGCATCCAGTCGCTTGGCATATGCGCGCGCGCGCTCGGCGCCGCCCGTATCCGGAGCAACCACTGTCAGGTTCGGTAACGGATTGTCCTGATAGTAGCCGATCATCACCGGGGCCGAGTAAAGGTGGTCGACCGGGATATCAAAGAACCCTTGAATCTGAGCAGCGTGCAGATCCATTGTCAACAAACGATCCGCGCCAGCTACCGTAATGAGATTCGCTACCAATCGGGCCGAAATCGGAACCCGCGGGCGATCTTTCTTATCCGAACGCCCATAGCCGTAATAGGGGATAACCGCCGTTATTCGCTCCGCCGACGATCTACGAAACGCGTCGAGCATTATCAGCAGCTCCATCAAGTGCTCGTCAGTAGGCGGGCACGTGGGCTGCACGATGAATACGTCTCCGCCGCGCACGTTTTCATCGATCTGAAAATTAAACTCCCCGTCGGAAAAACGATCAGCAAACGCTCGACCCTGATCACAACCCAAATGGCGTGCGATCTCCTCCGCCAGTTTCGGGTTTGCATTTCCCGAAAAGACCTTGATGCCTCCAGTTGTGCCCATAGTAAAGTGATGAGTGATGAGTTATGAGTGATGAGTAGTGAGTCAAGCTGGTTGCGCTTTTACTCAATACTCATCACTCATCACTCATCACTTTTCAAAAGATGGCTGGGGCGGGAGGATTCGAACCTACGAATGCCGGCTTCAAAGGCCGGTGCCTTACCACTTGGCGACGCCCCAGTATCAGAAGTCCAGGTTAAAAGAGCGTAAGAAGGAAATACCACGCGAATCCAGCGCACTTACATATTCATTCCGCGATAATGTAACACAAGGAAAGACGCGCCAACCTGCCTCAGGTTGAATTTCATCCATTGCGCGTTGTTGTGCTTCCTGATCTGCAAACATACCAAAAACGCTCGATCCACTTCCAGCCAACAAAGCGCGGAAAGCACCAGCCTGGGATAGGGTTTCTTTAGCTCGTCTAATCTCAGGCTCAATATCAAAGATCACCGACTCAAAATCGTTCCCTAACTCTCCGTGTGGTGGCCACGGTACGGAATTTCCGGAAATAGGCTCCTTACGCGAACTAGAGAGAATAGGATCGGTGGGCATTGTTGTCAAGGCAGCGGAGCTTAACGCCGCGTAGGCTTTTGCAGTGGAAACCCGAGCATTTGGAGTAATCACAATTAGGTACTGTGGCAGACATCCGCTATCCGGCAACAAAGATAAAGTCGCACCAATACCAGTTCCCAACGTACAACCGCCGACCAGAAAGAATGGAACGTCCGCTCCAATATCGGCTGCAAGTTCCGTAAGGGAGTGCAAAGTCGCTCCGACCCGCCACAATTCTGCGAGCCCCAACAAAGTAACTGCAGCATTTG
>DATKIS010000852.1:0-4033 GCA_035543975.1 Pyrinomonadaceae bacterium | reverse complement strand
TGAAGGGCCTTAACTGAAAGAAATCGGATGCGGAAAAATGACCATGTCGGGTGTAACGCTGTGGTCTCTCGCCCCAATCAACTGATCCATCCGCCATTCGCGGCGTGCTTCAGACAACATCGCACTTCGCATGCCCCAGATTAACCGAGCTGTCACTGGCGGGCCGATTGACACGCCCTAACACGCGGGCTACCATGCGACGCTCCACGCAGAACTCTTCAGAACCGCTAACATGCGGGCATGCAAAGCGCCGGCACGTTTTACTATTTGTCGTTCAGGATTTACGATTCATTAACTTTATGGGCTTCGCAACTACGGCAATTCACAGCGGACAGGAACCGGATCAGACAACCGGCTCAGTTACAGTTCCTATCTATCAGACCTCAACCTACGCACAAGACGGGCTTGGAAAAAACAAAGGGTACGAGTATGCGCGCACCCAAAACCCGACGCGCAGCGCGCTGGAGCAGAACCTGGCCGCGCTGGAAGGCGCACGTTTTGGTTTCGCTTTCGCCTCAGGTATGGCGGCTATCGACGCTACGCTCAAGCTGGTGAAAGCCGGCGAGCATGTAGTGGTTTCCGACAATACGTACGGAGGGACCTCAAGGCTCTTCACCAAGGTGCTGGCAAACTACAATCTCGAATTTACTTTCGTAGATACGTCTGATGCGCTAAACGTCGAGGCAGCGATCAAACCCAACACCAAAATGGTTTTTCTCGAGACGCCGACGAACCCGGTCATGATCGTTACCGACCTTCGCGAAGTTTCCGAGATTGCTCATCGGGCCGGGGCGCGCGTGGTTTGTGACAACACTTTCATGTCGCCTTACCTACAACGCCCTTTGGAATTTGGCGTTGACATCGTAGTGCACTCGACCACCAAGTATCTCAATGGCCATTCCGACGGGATCGGCGGCGTGGTGGTGCTAAACAACGAAGAAGATGCGGCCTGGATCGGCTTCATTCAAAACAGCGCGGGCGCGATTCTCTCGCCGTTTGATTCGTGGCTCGTCATGCGCGGCACCAAGACGCTGGCGTTGCGGATGGAACAACACGACAAATCGGGCCGGGCCGTCGCCGCCTTTCTGGAGGAGCACCCGAAGGTGAAGAAGATTTATTATCCGGGCTCAGCTTCTCATCCGCAGCACGCCCTGGCCAAGCGCCAGCAAACTGGATTTGGTGGCATGGTGGCCTTCGATGTTGGCTCGCTCGCAGCCGCGCGGGCTGTGCTCGAGGCAGTCAAGCTCTGTACACTTGCGGAAAGTCTCGGTGGCGTGGAAACTCTCATTTCGCATCCTGCCACAATGACTCATGCGTCGGTTGATGCTGAGAAGCGGGAGCGGCTGGGGATCACCGACGGACTGGTCAGGGTGTCGGTAGGGCTGGAAGATACCGATGACATAATCGCGGATCTGGATCAAGCGTTGAGCAGCATTTGATCTGCTTTCTCTTGGCAACCTAAGAGTTCATGGTTTGATTGCGTCAAAACAAATCGGGAGTGACAGCCAAACTCAGACGGGTTAGAATTCAATAGAGTTTCGCCTTTTCCGGAATCGCCTTCACTGTCCATATGAATGTTGAACTCCATGCAAAATCGGACGTTGGCCGTGTTCGCCGCGGCAACGAAGACAATTTCCTGGTGCTCGAGTTGTCCAAACAACAAACCTGGACAGGCACCGACGGTTCCGCCGCACTGAAGGAGCTGTCGAAATTTGAGCTCGGCCAGAAGGGCCTGGTCCTCGTGGTTTCCGACGGCATGGGAGGAGCGCTGGCAGGTGATGTCGCCAGCCGGATGGCCGTTGATTCCGTGCGAGACATGATCCTGGGAGCGCGTGACGGCGACGGATGCGATCAGGACACCCCGCTCGTTGATTGTTTGAAAAACGCCACGGTCTATGCCAACCTCGCCATTCATCACAAAAGCCAGGAAGACTCACGTTGTGCGGGCATGGGCGCAACTTTTACCGGCGCTGCTGTCCACGGAGATCTCTTGGATTTGGTTCAGGTCGGAGACAGCCGCGGTTACATTCTTCGCAAAGACCAAATCCGGCTGGCGACTAAAGATCAATCGCTGGTGCAGCAACTCGTTGATGTGGGCCAAATCAGCGAAGCCGAAGCCGAGACCCACATGTTTCGCAACGTGATTCTGCAAGCTCTCGGCGCGCAGGGTGATGTCACTCCGGTGACCGGAAGGATCCGTTTACGGAGGGGCGATACGCTGTTACTTTGCAGCGATGGATTGTCTGGAAAGCTTCGTTCAGAAGACATTCGAAATATTGTGGCCAGCAATCCCGACCTGTCGAAGGCCTGTGATGAATTGATTGCCGAAGCCAACCACCGAGGCGGTGAGGACAATATCACTGTTATTCTCGCCCGCTTCACTGGCGATGAATTGGAAGACCCCTCCAGCGACCGGATCACGATCGAACTTCCACCGATTGAGGAAGAAGACAAAACCCTCGACGACACTTACGATCCGGATACCGAACCCCGCAGCATCGTTTAATCGTTCGCCAAACGAAGACCCGCAGAACGCGCGTGGCGTGGCCTCCCTGAATCCGGATCAACGGCGACTTTCCATATATCATTTCACATGTCTCATTGGTCATTTAGTTCCCGCGAACAGGTTTTCGATGAAAATGACGATTGAGGTGCGAAGTGAAGATCTAATCCACCTCATCCGCGTTCATCCGCGGCCGCATTTTCCGGAAGTACCTTAGCCCGCCAATCCACGCCTTCATCAATCCGACGAACATAAATAGACGAGCCTTCGATGCTCTCGACACGCACACGTTCGCCGGCTTCAAGTGGCGACTCGCCTTCAGCAGGGTAGGCTGTCCAGGTTGAACCAAAAACTTTGACCGCCCCTTCCTGCATTGCCCCACGGCTCGAGGAAACCACCGTCCCGATCTTCCCGGGCAGTGAATCAACGCCGGTACGCAGCGAGTCGCCTGTTTTTTCCCGCGAGAAGTAGTTGACGAAAATAGTGCGCGAGGCAGCGTTCAGTCCGATTGATACCGCAGCGAAGATAAGAAACTGAATGCCGAGATTGTTAATGCCGACGATGCCGGCGAGGGCTGCGGCCAGGGCGCCAATTCCAAACCAGAGGAGCACAAAACCCGAGGTGAAGACTTCGGCCACGATCAGGATCGCGCCCAGGATGGTCCACAAGATCCAATATACGTTGTCCATGGTGAACTAGCCCTTAAACAGGTTCTTCAGCACAAACCAGATGTTTGCCGGTCGTTCCGCCAGCCGCCGCATGAAGTAAGGATACCAGTGTTTGCCGTAGGGCACATAGACTCTCACATTGTACCCATCCTTCGCCAGTTGGCGTTGCAGGTCGCGGCGCACGCCGTAAAGCATCTGGAACTCGAAAGCATCTTTGCCGATGCGCTCGCGTTGGGCATATTGAATGGTGGCTTCGATCATCTTCGGATCGTGCGTCGCAATGCCATGGTAAATCCCGCTCGAGAGCAACAGTTGCATTACCCGAACGTAGTTTTCGTCCGTGTCTTTCTTATCGGGAAAGGCAACGTCGGGAGGTTCTAAATAGGCGCCCTTACAAATACGAATACGAGCGGGGAGCTTGACCAGGTTGCCGGCATCGTCCATGGTGCGGCGCAGACAAGACTGCAAAACAATCCCGACCTCGTTTAGCCCAAATTCAGCGCGCAGGCGCTGGAAGATATCGAGTGTTATTTGGGTAACCTTCGACGATTCCATGTCCACCCGCACGAAGTTTCCGCGGCGGGCGGCTTCAGCCACGATGGTTCGCGCATTCTTGTAAGTCAGCTCCTCATCCAGTTCCAACCCGAATTGCGTCAGCTTAATCGAGACGTTTGAATTGATCCTTGTCTGGTCGATGCGTTCAAGAATCTCGAGATACTCTTTGACCTCGGCCTCGGCCTCGGCCGGACTCGAAACCGATTCCTGCAAATGGTCGAACGATGCCGTACAATCTTCAGCATTCAGCTCTCGAATCGCCGCGATGGCCTCTTCGATTGTCTCGCCGGCAACGAAACGGGTGGTT
>DATKIS010000851.1:0-4863 GCA_035543975.1 Pyrinomonadaceae bacterium | reverse complement strand
GCCTGCGTAAGCGGGCGGCCCGTACGTTTCAGGCCCGTTGCCGCGCTCAGAGCTTGAAGATGGCGGCTGCCTTCACGTGGAAACCGGGCAGGATGGGCGATGTCAGCTCATCCTCGCCAGTCACAGTTACGACTTCCTCGAGCATTGCTCCATCCAAACGAAAGATTAAAACCGAGAGATTTTCGCTATCGACGATCCAGTATTCCTCGACGCCATACTTCCCGTAAAGGCGCCGCTTCGCTACAAGGTCACGACTGCGATTGGTTGAACCTGGTGAGAGTACTTCGATAACCAGATCCACCGCACCGGTAAATTTCTGGTCGGTGACAACTTCATCCCAACGTTCGTGGCGAACAAAAGCTATGTCAGGGATTACCGCATCGTAATCACTCAAGATCGCGCCAGCACCGGGAACCACTATCCCGACTGGATGCCCTTTGAGGTACAGAGCTAGTTCTACCTGGAGGTTATGAAGTACACGTTGATGAGGAATACCGGGAGCGCAAGACACGAACAGCTCTCCTTCGATGAGCTCATAACGGTTTCCATCGTCGTCAGGGTATGCGTCTAGGTCGGCGACTGTCAGGAGCGGTTCTATCCTTGAGGCCATAAAGCTTCCTCTAGTTCTTAGCGGTTTCCAGCCGCAACATATCATAGGCTCTGGATAACGGCACAGACGGTCGGGGAAATGGTGAGGTAGCCAATAATGCAGGAGTTCTTTCATCTAGCTAATAGAGTTTTGTCAATTCAATACCCGAATAGTAGGCCTTCAGAATTTGTTCGTGTGAAAAGCCCTGGCGTGCGAGTCCGTAAGCCCCAACCTGGCACAGGCCAACGCCGTGTCCCCAGCCCCGCCCCAGGAAAGTGAAGCCCGTAACTCGACCATCGTCGTTATAGTTTCGCTCAATCACAAAAAGCTGTTCGCGCAAGCCGAGCGCTGAACGAATTCGTCCGCCGCGCACATGGGAGGTTCCGTTCGAACCGACTAGTTCGAGGTCGATCGCCCTTTTGGATCGTCCGCGAGAAACAACCCGCAAGTCAGTCAGTGATCCAATTCCGCCGGCATAGCGTCGCAAACGGGTCTGCACCTGCCCGAGCGATAGTTCCGCAGTCCAATTTGTAAAGGGCGAGAAGCGCTCCGCCGCGGCGCCGTTTGGAGCCGGACGAACTTCCAGATAGTCGACTTCTCCGCTTGCACTTACGTGAAACACTACCGGCTCGCCTCCCACCAGGGCCACGGATCGCACCGGGTAGAGATTTTCGCCAATCTGACGGAACAGGAACACATCTTCGCTAATCTTTACCGGCACGTCCTTACCCTTGGCGCTTCGTAGAATAAGGTTGTTGTCGGCGGTTGGCCGCGCCGCTCCCTTCTGAAGCTGTAACAAGCCGCGTGCTTCCAGGATGCGGGCAATCGAATGTAGAGCGCGGGCGCGAGATAAAGGTTCACGAGGGCGCAGCGTTGCATCGGGCAGCACTGCCAGAAATCCATCACGAATGAGGAAAGCAACATCGGCCCGGTTGGTGGCCGGCACTTCGCCGGCGTCGCGCACCGCCAGCAGGTAGTCCACGTCAGCGTCGTTTAGCAAAGTACTGCCACGGCTCTCACCAAAGACGGCCGTGCTCAGCCCAGTAGCAAACGCCGGAGGGCGATTCACTTCTTCCGTGACTGTCGGCGCCACCTGATGTGTCAGACGCGCCACGGAAGCTAACCAGCTACGAACTTCAGAAACTGACGACTCGTCAGACGCCCATGAGTCGCTGACTTTTGGACGCAACGATCCAAAGTTATGCAAACTCAGAAGGGCGACGTCTCGGGCCGCAGTCAGATTCTGTTCTTCCTTAAATTCAGCAGGCTCGCGCGTGGTTTTGATGATAAACGGAGCGAGCGCCGCACGGCCCTCTGCCGCACATTCACGACCCTTCAGGTAACCAACCGGATCGTTGAAAATGTTTTCCGAGTCTTCGGTGCGGCCGCCGCAGGTTGAGGTGTAGAGCGCGTTGATTGGTTCGCCTTCAAAGGTCGCTATCATCCCACGCGTTTCATCAACCGCTCGCGAAGAAAGCACGTTTTCCGAGGTAAGGCCGCGATAGACCTGGCTGCGTGTCGTCGGCAGGAGGTCGTAGCCCTGCGAACTAAACTGCCCCCGATTGCGCAGTGCATAGGTACGGGCCGCGATTGCCTGTGCCTTATGAGCTTCAAGTTGCGGGAACCCACCTGCAGAGAGCTCGTTGGGCACCACACCCTTAACGTAATCCTCGAGGCCGAGTACGTTGACCACGGTGAGGGCGCCCCGCGTATTGGCAAACACCTCGATGCGGCCGCGGTAGGGCCGGTCATTAAAACGTACCGGCGCTTGCATATCGTCGGAAGCAAGAGTTACCGGAGCACTGGAACTGAAAAGTCTCCCGGCGCTTGCCGCAAAGGCTACTACCTCACGGGAGGGTGTGCTGAAGCGAGCCAATGGACGTACTGTGCTCGTCACATTCGTCGTTGATGATCGGGTCTGAGCTTGCGAACCCTGACTCTTCGCCAGCGTAGGAGATGATGTGGCCGGCGGAGTTTGGCGAGCAATGAGAACAACCGCGACATCGAAGCCGGCGTCTTCCAAGCGGGCGCGTAGCTCATCCGCCTCAATGCGTGGTCGCCCTGAAATAGTTAGCAGTGTCCACAGTTTAGTCTCACTGTCGTATCCCACCTGAGGCGCTTCGCCGATTATTTCACTTACGTCCTTAGCTTTTTCTTCTGCTTCGGTGCGAGACGCCAGCCCCCCTATTTGCAACCTAAAAGACGGTTCACCATTCGCGAGCGCCGCAGAACTGGAAGAGAGCGGCGATAGTAGACGCGGCTCAAGGCGCACGCGAGCTATGTCCAGTGGGGTTAAGGCAACGTCACTGGCGTTCATCAAATGTCCGGTGGTCGAAATTATGGCTGAGCGCACGTCAGTTGCGAGGGCGACGCGGATCAATGGCTCTGGCTGGGAGTCTGAGGGGCTCAGACGTTCGAATGAAACCACCTTCTGAGAGGGTGGCTTCCATTGTTCTGCGGGTGAAGAAGTTGGCTTTGCCGCCTCGGCTGGTGGCTGAGAACGCCTCTGGCGAACTCCTTCCTGCCCTAACCCGACGGACGGACTGAATAATTGGAGCGCGAGCAGGATGGCGATGTTGCCTCGCGCGAGGAAGTGACGCATTACTTGGAAACCCTTCGCGGATTAGTCTTGGGGGCTGAGCCGCGGGGTCATAGTACTACATCTTCCTAGAAAGGGATCAGCACTTTAGGTGGCTAGTTTTACCTGGCCGCACCGTGGGTTACTGCAAGGCAGCCCCTATGATTTCATCAGTTAGGACACTAACCGCCTGCCGTGTTATCTTCCAACGCGGTTTTGAACCAATCTCCGACTCTAGAAGGCCGCGCTGGCTATGTACGCAAGCGCACATAGCTGGTATGCTGCTCCCGAATAGTTCGTCCCCGGTAGCCAGAAACAACTTATCCTTGTTTCTTCCACCGCCCCTATTTCAATCAGACCTGTCCAACGGCATCTCTGAAGTTTTTGTCTAGCCGGATCCGAGAAGAGAAGTTTATGAAGATTTTATTGTACAACCCCGACAACGGTGTGACCCGCAATTTCATGCCTCACCTGTGGATGTTCCTGCTGCAAGCGATCACTCCGCCCGGGCACGAGGTCGTGTTGATCGACGGCAATGCGAGGCCAATGAACGAGGAGGAACTCGTCGCCTTTGTAAAGGCTCAAGGTATCGGCCTGGTTGGAATCGGCGCGATGACTCGCATGGCCGCCAGGGCTTATCGGATGGCGGACGCGGTTCGGGCTGCGGGAATCCCGGTGGTGATGGGCGGACCGCATGTCACCGAAGTCCCCGACGAACCTCTGGGCAAAGATGGTGGCCCACGGCATGCCGACGCAATTGCGCTGGGCGAAGCTGACGAGACCTGGCCGCAAATAGTGGAAGACGCAGCGAATGGGTGCCTCAAAGAAATCTATGCGCCGCTCGATGAAAAGGGCAAGGAGCGCAAACCAAGCCTGCAGCCTTATCCCGCCATTCCCTGGGACACGATGGACCTGGATCAATTCAACATGGTTCCCAAGATCGCCCGTTCGTTCCTGGAGAAACAGGGTTCCGGTTGGGGTTCGATCCATGTGGTCCCAATTGAATCGGGGCGCGGTTGTCCCTACGGTTGCGAGTTTTGCACCGTCACCGGATTCTTCGGCGACTCGATTAGGTTTCGTTCGAATGAAAGCGTGGTCAACGAGATGCTGCGGCTCAAGAAACATGCCCGCGCAAATCGCAGCCAGGTGATTGTGTTCTTCATTGACGACAACTTCGCCATCAATATCAAGCGCACCAAGTCGCTGTTGCGAGACATCATCGCGGCCAAGGCGCAGCTTCCCTGGATCGCGCAGATCAGCGCCAACCTCCTGCGGGATGAGGAACTGGTCGATCTGATCGCCGCCTCCGACGGGAAGTGGGTCTTCATCGGCATGGAATCGATTGATACCGCCAATCTTGCAGACGTGAACAAGAGCTTCAATAAACCTGCCGAGTATGCGGCAGTGCTGGATCGACTGGCGAAACGAAACATCTATGCAATTACGTCGTTCATCGTCGGGCTCGACAACGACACCCCTGGAGTCGCCGCCCGCACTTTGGAACAGATTGAAAGCTGGCCGCCGGGACTACCGGTCTTCGGACAACTCACGCCGTTTCCCGCCACGCCCCTGTTCGATAGATTAGTTAAGGCCGGACGTCTGACGCGGCCGAAGCACTGGCTGGAGTTTGCTCCCTACCAGATGGCCCATGAGCCCTTGAAGATGACGATCCCGCAGACGCAGGCAGAGTTGGATG